>CAZDYW010000151.1:0-4398 GCA_964509655.1 uncultured Anaerolineales bacterium | reverse complement strand
GCGGTGCTACGTGAAGCTCTCGATGCCGGAGTCCTCCACGTCCATCTCCACCAGTTTTCCTGTGATAGTGAAAATCACTCGTTCGCAAATGTTAGTCACACGGTCGGCGGCGCGTTCCAAGTTGTGGGCCACCCATAGCAGGAAGTTGGCTTGATCTATCCGGCTCGGATCGGCCATGATCAGGGTGATCAGTTCGCGGTAAACCTGATTATACAGATCGTCCACTTCATCATCTTCCTGGGGTATGGCGCGGGCCAAATTCCCATCCCGCTGTATGAAGGCCTCCAGCGAGCGGTCGAGCATGTCACGCGCCTTCGCCGCCATGCGCGGCACGTCTATCAAGGGCTTGAGGAGTGGCTCTTCGCCCATCATCAGGTTGATGCGGGCAATGCCCTTGGCGTAATCGCCGATGCGCTCCAGCTCCGAGGTGATGTCTAGGACGGCGGCGATGGTGCGTAAGTCCTGAGCCATCGGTTGTTGCGTGGCGATGAGGGCCAGAGCTTCGGCCTCTATGGAATAGCGTTTCTCATTGATCAGACGGTCTTGAGCTATTAGACGTTTCGACTCCTCTCGGTCTCGTTCTTTGAGGGCCTCCACCGACTCTACGAGGGCATTTTCCACCATGCTCCCCAGAGCCAATAGTTCATCTTGCAGATTTTGTAGCTTATTTTCAAAGCTCTCACGGGGCATAAAATGTCCTCCTCTATTCAACTCTCAGCGCGATCCAGGTAGGCAAACGTCTCTCGTCGCAGACCTTCACGCACACGGCGGAAGACGTCCAGCCGCTCATCCGTGCTGCCGACGGCCTCCGCCGGATCGGGGAAGCCGAAGTGTTTCTTATTTCCCTTACCTAACCAGACTGGGCAGTTCTTCGCTGCGTCATCGCAGACGGTGATCACTGCGTCAAATTCTTGATCGCGGAACATGTCTACCGATTTGGAGCGCTGTTGTGATATGTCGATGTGCAGTTCGGTCATCGCTTCAACGGCCAGCGGGTGGACTTGACCGGATGGCTTCGTCCCAGCCGAGTAAGCTTTCCAACGCTTGCCTAGAAAATGATTGACCAGCCCTTCGGCCATCTGGCTGCGGGCCGAGTTGCCGGTGCATAAAAATAACACGCTTTTCTTCTCAGTATTCTCACTCATTGTCACTCATCCGCTGCTCGGCTCTTCAGCCAGGTCAAAACATGCCGCTTGATCTCATCCCGCGCTTCGCGGAACTTTTCCAGCTTCTCCTGCTCATTGCCTTCGAAGGCCACTGGGTCCTCGATAGGCCAATAATGACGCTCCCCCAGTCCAGGGAAGGTGGGGCATTTCTCCTCGGCCTTGGCGCAGACGGTGATGAGAATACCGAAATACATCTCGTTTAGAAAATCGTCCACGCCCTTGGAGTAATGACCTTCCAGATCCAAGCCAACTTCTTTCATCACCCGATAGACGTAGGGATGGATGGGATTTGGGTCCAGCCCGGCGCTGTAGACCTCGAATTGGTCGCCGGCGTAGTTGCGCAAAAGCGCCTCGGCCATCTGGCTGCGGGCTCTGTTTTCGATACAAAGAAACAGCACTTTGGGTTTCTTCACGTTCATACTCCCTCGAAGCTAGGTTGCCACCTTGATTTAACAGTACACTGACTTGCCATGATACCTTGGTACCGTTCAAGGCTTATTAACGGCGCTTTAAGATTGTGTTAATGTTTGGAGGATGGCAATGGGGGAAAGTCAGTTTTGGGTTATCAGCAAGGCCGCCGCCGAGAAGATGGCGAGGCCCAAAAATGCGCCGCCGATGGTTTGGAATACCGTGTGGCGCCGTAGATGAACGCGCGACCAGGCGACGATGGGCATGCCGACCAGCAAGGGCGGGAGAATGCGGAAGAAGACCCAGGCCATCGTCGCAGCGCCGGCCGCGGCCGCGACATGCACGCTGATCTTCCAGCGCAGCGTGACGCCGAAGAGGATCAGTATTTGCAGCCACAAAGCGCCGGCCAGGACGATCATCGGATAGGGCGCCCGGCCGAGCTTCAACACCAGCCAGGCCAGCCCGGTGCAGGCGATGGTGAATATCAAGGGCCGCGTCCGCTGTTCGCGCAATTGAACATCCAGATCGGTGACCAGGCCGCGCCGCACTAGCCAGATGACGTAAACGAAAGGAGTCAGGATGGCGAGGAGAATGTAGACCGCGGCCCACAGCCAGGCAGATGAGACCGGCAGAGTCGAGGCGACCGATGCCATAGTAGTGGAGGCGAGCACCGGCGGGCTGCCAACCTTGGAGATAGCGTCGGCCAAGCGACGATCCCAGGTCTGAGGCGGCGTGACGATCATGATTTCTTTAGATCCATCATAGTGCATTTCGCGTTTCACTCTTCGATCCCCCACCAGTACATATCGGCCAACTTCTGATGCTCTTCCCGCAGCCGCAAGAAGCTCTCATAGCGATGCTCGCTCACCTCGCCCTCCTCTACCGCCTCTTGGACGGCACAACCAGGCTCCACTGTGTGGGTGCAGTCGGAGAAACGACAATGGGCCACCAGGGGCGCGATATCGGGGAAGTAGGCGTCGATCTCCTCTGGGTCCACGTCGAAGAGGGCCAGGGCTCTAATGCCGGGGGTATCTGCCACCCAGCCGCCCACGTCCAGCGGTATGAGTTGGGGCGTGACGGTGGTGTGACGGCCCTTGCTCGTGGCGCGGCTCACCTCCCGCACACGCAATCCCAAGCCCGGCTGCATCTCGTTCAACAAGCTGGTCTTGCCCGCGCCGGAAGGCCCGACTAGGGCTGATACTCGCCCTTGTAACATCTCGCGCAGTTCAGCGAGGCCCTCACCCGTCTCCGCGCTGGTGTAGATCACGGGGTAGTCGATGTCGTGGTAGATTTCGAAGAGCTTTTCGGCCTCCTGGCGCCCTACCAGATCAATCTTGTTGGCGCATATGACGGCTGGGATGTGCTGCAATTCTGCGCCGACCAGCAGCCGGTCGAGCATGCGTAGACGGGGTTCAGGCTCGGCGCAGGCGAAGACGAAGATGACGTGATCGGGGTTGGCGATGATGACCTGCTCCCGCTCGGAGAGGTATCCGCTCCGCGTCCACTGGCGCGAGCCCCGTCCACGCGCTGAACTCAGGCGCGTCAACGCGCGCTCCCGCTCCTCGATCTCCTCGATCATACCCTCGATCATCCCGCCGCTCTCGTCGATCAAGCTGATATGCACGTGGTCGCCCACGGCGATCAAATCGGTGTCGAGCCATTCCTGCTTCAATCGTCCGCGTACCCTACAGACGAAATCACCGTCCTCGGTATGGACGGTGAAGAAGCCGCTTTGTGCTTTGATTACGATCCCATCTAACAATTCTGACATTTTCACCGCCACATATTTATAGTGCTGGAGCGGCCAAGCGAGAGAGCTTCGTCTTGGTCTCACGCCAGGTGATCTTGGAAATACCGAGCTTTTGGCGCAGTTTATCCGCTGGCATCTCGGCCTTGTAATCGCGCACGGCGCAGGTCCAGCGCAGCATCTCGAAGGAGATATTGGAGACATCGGCTTGCTCGGCCACATTGTCCAACACATACTCCAGGTTGCGGGCTGTGCAAGAGAAAAGTTCATCTTGAGGCTTGTACTGCTCTTTGTACTCCTCCAGCACTTCGGGCCACTCGACCGGCAAGCGCAGTTTGCGTTCCTTGTGGCGACGTTCGGGATTGGTGTAACGGATCCAGAGCACCGGCTGATCGGGATCGCCCAGGTCGATGTGGTTGAGCACGATGTTCATACACTCGCTCTTTTTTATTCCCGTTTGCAATAGCAGCGTCACCAGCAAGTGGGGGCGCGCGTCTGGCTTCTCGGCGTGCCGGAGGGCTTGCGTCGCGTCCAGAATCCGCTCCACCTCGGCATCTTTGAGGAAGTCCGGCAGCGGCGTCGCCACCGGTTCATGCGTTAGTGGCGCAGCAGGATCACGATCAATGATCTCTGCCTCGTCCAGCCAGCCGAAGAAAACCTTGAGCGTGGTCACGCGCCGGGCCAGCGACTTGGGACTGCAAGGCACGTCACGCTTATCCACCAGCCAGTCTGTGAAGCGATTTAGGTCAACGGTAGAAATATCCCCGACGGCGGTCCAAACGCCGATGAAGTTGCCCAGGATGTTGAGATCGGAGAGGAAAGCCTTGATGGTGTTCTTGGTGAAGCCCTCCCTCTGCATGTAGACCTCGAAGGCGCTGGTGGCAGCACGCAACGAGGATTGTGCGCTCAGGTCTGATTCTCTGTAGCTGGAACCGGTGTCCGAAGATGGGGTCATGATACACCTCGCTTTTTGCTCGTTTTCGTATAGCGTGAACTATCTTTATTTTACCCTAAGTAAGGGGGATGTCAACTGAGCTTTTCTTGCAGCATAATAGGACTATGCTAGAATAACATCGA
>CAZDYW010000150.1:0-6856 GCA_964509655.1 uncultured Anaerolineales bacterium | reverse complement strand
TTGCTGGTCTGGAAGTGGATGTGACGGGCAGGCACGGCTTGTTCGCTGCTCTTGCCCACGTGGTGAATGATCTGCGCGGCGGGCAGATAAACCACGCGCCACTCGGCCTCTCCGAACCTTCTGCACCAGTCCAGTTCCTCCGAGTACATAAAGAAGCCCTCATCCAGCGGCCCGACCTCGTCGATAGCCTCGCGCCGGGCCAGCATGGCGGCCCCCGTGATCCAGTCGACATCCTGGACCAAATCATCAGGGCGATCCTGGACGTAGTAACGATCCAGCAAGCGGCGCGGGGCGCAAGGCTCCAGCCAGGTCGATTCGAAGAAAGCGGTAGCCGGGGTGGGCAAGCGGCGGCGGGAAGATTGCACTGAGCCATCAGAGTTGAGGAGCTTCGGCCCCACCATACCCACGTCAGGGTGTTCATCGGCGAAGGCGACCAGCTTGGACAAAGAGTCGCCCACAACTTCCGTGTCTGGATTCAGCAACAGAACATAGCGACCCTGGGCGACGGCGACCCCCTGGTTGTTGGCGGCGGTGAAGCCCCGGTTGTCCTCGTTAGCGATGAGGTGAACGTCGGGGAACTCCGTTCGCACCATCTCGGCGCTGCCATCGGTGGAGGCGTTATCCACGACGATGACCTGCAGCACGGGCGGGACTCCGTGCCCGCCCGTACGTAGGGGCAATCCTCCGTGGTTGCCCTGTCCGCAACGGACATAAGGGCGCCCCCCTGTAGTTGTCTCATCTGCAAGTATCGAGTCGAGGCAACGTCGCAGGAGTTCACGGACATTCCAGTTAACGATGACAATCGAGAGATCAACCATCGCCGAAGAGGAGGGTCAGAAGCGACGGCTTACGGTGAAATCGGCCAGGTTCAGCAAAGCAGTGCGATGGATATTGTTCGGCAGACCGTTCAACGCTTTTTTAGCGCCGTCCGCGTGGCCTCGCGCTATCTCCAGAGCACGCTCGATGGCCGGGGATTCAGCCACAGCCTGGACGGCATCCTCTATCGCCCCGTCGGAAGGCTCACCCCTCAGCACTCGGCGTACCGCCGAATGGTCGGGTTTGATCTGAACGAAGAGCAACAAAGGCAATGTGACCAAACCTTGCCGCAGGTCGCTGCCCACCGGTTTTCCCAGCTTTTCCTCGTCCGCCACGAAGTCCAGCACATCATCCACGATCTGGAAGGCCATCCCGATCTGTTCACCGTAGGTCCGCAAGGCCCCCGACTGTCCAGCGTTATCATTAGATAGGATGGCGCCAGCCTCAGCGGAGAGACCGAGGAGGGAGGCTGTCTTGGCGTAGATGCGCTGATCATATTCCCGACGGGTGGCTTGGTCGCCTTGGCCATTAAACATCTGCCGCACCTCGCCATTACAAATGACCATCAAGGTTTCGGCGAAACGTTGTGTGAGCAAGACACTATCCGCTTGGGAGACCAGATAAGCGGCACGGGCGAAAATGTAATCCCCGGTGAGAATCGTAGCTGCGGAGGACCAACTGGCGTTCAGCGTCTCCACGCCTCTCCGCATCAGTGCGCCGTCGATCAGATCATCATGAACCAAGGTGGCGGTGTGAAGCATCTCCACGGCGGCGGCGGCGAAGACTGCACGCTCCATCTCCGTTCCGCAGAGATGGGAGGAGAGAAGGGCCAAGGCCGGGCGCAACCGCTTTCCGCCCCCTGCGACGAGGTGATCTACAGCTATGCTGATGGCTTTATGCTGCTCTGGGGGGTGATCGCGCAGGAGGGTTTCCACCTGCTCTAAATCATCACTAATCAAGCTCAAAAAGGATAAATCATTCAAAGGCATGCCTCAATTACGAAAGTCCAAACAAACGACGGGCATTTTCCGTCGTCGCATTTGCCGTGTTTTCCGTTGACGCGCCACGGGCGCGAGCCACTGCCTCGACGACATAGCGCACGTAGGCCGGCTCATTGCGCTTGCCGCGATGCGGTACCGGTGTCAAGTAGGGACAGTCAGTCTCCACCAGCAGCCGGTCCAACGGGACCATCTCAGCGACTTCTCGCAGTCGCCTCGCGTTAGAAAAAGTGACCGGGCCGGAGAGCCCGATGTAAAAGCCCATGGCCAACACATCATCCAGGCGCTCTGGGCCGGCAGCGTAGGTGTGCAAAACACCCACCCTCCCCACAGGGAGGGAAGAGGCCCAATCTCGCAGTATCGTCAGCACATCGTCGTGGGCGTCGCGGCTATGGATCACCACCGGCAGCTCCAGCTCCGCCGCCAGCGCCAATTGATCGGCGAAGGCCCGGCGCTGGACGGGGCGCGGCGAGAGGTCGCGGTAGTAGTCCAGGCCGATTTCGCCGATGGCGACTACTTTGGAATGGCGGGCCAGGGTGCGCAGTTCATCCAACACTGCCTGGTCAACTGTCTTGGCGTCGTGCGGATGGACGCCTACGGTGGCGTAGATGAAGTCGTGCTGCTCCGCCAGTGCCAGCGCGGCCCGGCTGGAGGCCAGGTCGGTGCCGATGTCGACAATGGCGACCAGGCCCGCTTGCCGCGCCCGCTCGATCACCGCGTCGCGGTCGGCGTCGAAGTGGGGGAAGTGGACGTGGGCGTGGGAGTCAATCAGTTGCATTATTCTAGATTCTCCAGGTCTGCCAGGTCTTGCAGCCGACCAGCCGCCTCTTTGCTTTTCTTGAGATTATCCAAATCAATGAAATTCACCGTCACCTCGTCGACTACAACCTCAATTCTCGACGCGTAGCAATTCTCGAAACTTACCCCTGGCGGCGTTGTGATCAGGTCTATCCGATTGGGTGGATACCCCAGTTGGACAATCTGGTTGGGAATCAGGAAGTCAGCGGCCCGCAGCCCCAGCGATCCGAATCCGAATTGTTCCAACGCATATACCATATTTGCTGCGTTTTCTGGGCTCATCTCGATCCACACGTCTATATCTTTAGTATAACGCGGATAACCATGCAATGCGACAGCATAGCCACCGATGATCAGGTATCGAACGTGGTTATCGTTTAACGATTTTATAAACTCTTTGAAGTCTTGGTTCAGCACCGTACCGCCACCGATGATACTCTCGCCGGATCTCCTCCAGCATTGCCAGACGCGCGTGATAGGGTTGAGTTTGCCAATAAGCAAAATCGCTTTTCTGATTGCGAAGGCTTACTTTGGTATACCGTTTCTCTATGCCTGACGATGTGCCCATAACCTACGCCTTACTTATACCAGATTGGTTCAATCTCAGAGATTGAACCAATCTCGATCACCGCGTCGCGGTCGGCGTCGAAGTGGGGGAAGTGGACGTGGGCATGGGCATCAATTAGTTGCATCTTCGAAAATTTCAGTTTGATATTTAACCACCATCTCAGCTTTCTCTTCCAGTTCAGCGATCAAATGTCGCACTTCGTCCTTGGACAGCAGGCCGCAGTGAGTCGGTTTCTCCCTTTTCGGGCTCGAAAGACAGTCAGGAAACCGCTGCTGCTCTGTTTTTGTAGGAGCAACGATCTTTATTCGCTTCTGTCTTATGCGTTCTACCACCGGTGGCAGAACGCGATGTCCAGCCTGAATGCCAGCCTCCAATTCCCGTCGGACGTTTGGAGAGACAGCCAGATCATCGCCGAAGATAGAGAAAAGCAAATCTAGCCGATTCGCCTTGACCAGGCTAGAGAGAACGTTAGTGTCCAGGAGGAGTACCTGGGCGTGTTGTAGAATCGATGATACTTGTTCAGTCATCTCTTCCGGTGACAGTGGACTTTCATCTACTTCCACGCCGTAGGCCCGCAGCAACTCCGGCACTTCCCAGGTGAAGAGGCCGGCGATGGTCGCCGCCCAGCCGAAGGTGATGTTCTCGTTGGTGCGATAACACTCGGCTGTCCTCTCACACAAAAATTTCCTTCACCTCACAACTGAAATCCGGCAAGATTTCACCGCCATCCAGAACATCATCCTCGCGCAACGTGGTGGCATGGCCGGAAGGTTCGTGTACGACGACACTGCGGGAGTCAGGATAGACGACCCACACGCTGCGCACGCCGGCCTCCAGCCACTCGGTCACTTTCGCCTGGAGGTAAGTGGCCGAATCATGGGGCGAGGCCACCTCCACCACCAGATCGGGGGCGATGGCCCAATAGCCGTCCGGCTCGCCTTCGGGAGGAATGCGCTCACGAGCGACGAAGGCCACGTCTGGAGCACGCACTGTATCGGGATCATGAGCAATCTGGAAGCCTGTCTCGGCGGCATAGACGACGCCAGCATTGTGTTGGCGGACGTGACTTTCGATTATTGAGCCTAGCCGCATGGCTATTCTCCCGTGACGAGTACCGGCGGGATGCATCATGATCAACTCACCTCCGATCAGTTCATAGCGCTTTCCATCTCTCTGGAAGAATTGTAGCTCCTCCGCCGTTATCATTTTGCCGGTGCGTATGGGCAATCTCACCTGCGATATTTTTGCCTCCCACACATCCGCCAGCTGTGCTGTTAATTGTTCCAGACGTTCCTGTAAGTTCGCAGTCGGCGCTGTCACCATCGCTTCTACAACCATAACCTCACCTCACGAGATTTACATTCAACTTTTGTCCGCGGCGGTAGCGGCGATCTCTTCGTCCATTGCCTCAGCCGTCATCTCCATATTGGTCGTAAACTCGGGCTCCACACCATAGGCCCGCAGCAACTCCGGCACTTCCCAGGTGAAGAGGCCGGCGATGGTCGCCGCCCAGCCGAAGGTGATGTTCTCGTTGGTGCGATAACACTCGGCTGTCCTCTCACACAAAAATTTCCTTCACCTCACAACTGAAATCCGGCAAGATTTCACCGCCATCCAGAACATCATCCTCGCGCAACGTGGTGGCATGGCCGGAAGGTTCGTGTACGACGACACTGCGGGAGTCAGGATAGACGACCCACACGCTGCGCACGCCGGCCTCCAGCCACTCGGTCACTTTCGCCTGGAGGTAAGTGGCCGAATCATGGGGCGAGGCCACCTCCACCACCAGATCGGGGGCGATGGCCCAATAGCCGTCCGGCTCGCCTTCGGGAGGAATGCGCTCACGAGCGACGAAGGCCACGTCTGGAGCACGCACTGTATCGGGATCATGAGCAATCTGGAAGCCTGTCTCGGCGGCATAGACGACGCCAGCATTGTGTTGGCGGACGTGACTTTCGATTATTGAGCCTAGCCGCATGGCTATTCTCCCGTGACGAGTACCGGCGGGATGCATCATGATCAACTCACCTCCGATCAGTTCATAGCGCTTTCCATCTCTCTGGAAGAATTGTAGCTCCTCCGCCGTTATCATTTTGCCGGTGCGTATGGGCAATCTCACCTGCGATATTTTTGCCTCCCACACATCCGCCAGCTGTGCTGTTAATTGTTCCAGACGTTCCTGTAAGTTCGCAGTCGGCGCTGTCACCATCGCTTCTACAACCATAACCTCACCTCCTGAGACTTGCGACCTACAATACACTACGCCAATCCCGCCAATTCCAGCCCCGCGTCCAGCAGCGGCTGGACCTTGCTCTCGTCCGTCGTCTCGCAGTAGACGCGGATGATCGACTCGGTGCCGGAGAAGCGGATCAGGAGCCAGCCGCCGTCCTCCAGCACGTACTTATAGCCGTCGAGAGTCACGATATCGGTGACCTTTAAACCTGCCAATGTTTCCGGATCGGCCTCGTCCAGCCGGGCTTTGGCCTGTGGCCGCTTCGCGTCGGGGAAGCGGGTGTCGACGCGGTCGTAGTAGTAGGAAGCGCCCAGCTTCTCGTACAGATGCTCGATCAGTTCAGCGGGCGACTTGCCGGTCTGCACCATCAAATCCAGGAAAAAGAGATTGCCCAGAATGCCATCGCGCTCCGGGACGCTGCCCTGGAAGGCGTAGCCGCCGCTCTCCTCGCCGCCGATCATCGCGTCGGTCTCCATCATCTTCGGCCCCACATACTTGAAGCCCACGCCGGTCTGGTAGACCGGTACATTATACATCTCCCCCAATTTCTCCAGCATCGAGGTGGTGGAGAGTGTCTTGACGATGGGACCGCGCTTACCCTGCACCTCCAGCATATAATAGGCCAGCAGAGCGTAGACCTGGAGTTGGTTGATGAAGACGCCGTTCTCGTCGCCGATGCCCATGCGGTCGGCGTCGCCGTCCATAATCAGGCAGACGTCGGCGCCCATCTCGACCGTTCTCTCCAGTGCCGGATCCACGTTGGGCGGGATCGGCTCCGGACGGAACATATCGGGGAAGAGCGGGTTGCGCTCGTTGTGGATTTCGCTGACCTGCGTCGCGCCGCCCTCAAGGATGCGCGGGAACCAGCCCATTCCGTTGCCCCACATCGGCTCGACCAGGATATTGAGTCCGGCCGCTTTGATCTTCTCGACATCGACCAACTTGCCGATGTGCTCGATGTAGGCTGTGGCCGGGTCCCAGACTGTCACCAGGCCCTGCTCCTTGGCTTCCTCAAGCCCCGTCCGCCGGACATCTTCCAGGGACGGGATGGCCCCTTCGATCTGGCGCAACCCGTCGGGAGCGATGGCGGCGCCGTGCTCGTCGCGCACCTTGAAGCCACAGTCCCAAGGCGGGTTGTGGCTGGCGGTGATGTTGATGCCGCCAACAGCCTCGCGCTCGACGATAGAATAGGAGATCACGGGCGTGGGCGTGGCGGTATCGGTCAGCCAGACGTGGAAGCCGTTGCCCGCCATCACCTCGGCGGCGGCGGCCCCGAAGTGCTCGGCGGCGAAGCGCTTGTCGTAGCCGACGACCACGTCTGCGCCCTCATGGCCTTGCTCAATCAGATAATTGGCGAAGCCCTGCGCCACGCGGCGCACGTTGTCAAAGGTATAATCCTCGGCGATACGCGCCCGCCAGCCGTCGGTGCCGAAATGAATCTTC
>CAZDYW010000149.1:0-6874 GCA_964509655.1 uncultured Anaerolineales bacterium | reverse complement strand
GCCTTTTTGTGCCGCCGGTTACCCGGCGGGTCTGTAGGCAGGCTTTTGATCTCAGGAGGGGAAGACGGGGCGTGACTGGCCCCGGGCGGCATCCGCCGAACACTCGATTTTATTCTGCCACGCTTACGCGAAGCAAAAAACCGCCACCTCGTCACCCGGAATGAAGACATCCGGGTCAGGCGCTACTTCCCTCCCAACGATTTTTTATGGGCCTCACCTCCTCACCATAAATTATACCGTTTCCACGAAAGAAAGCCAGTGAGTGTACATCAGAGGAATGCTACCCACGCACCACTGGGCGCTCCAGTGCCTCCGCCACATCCTCCGGCCACATCCCATCCAGCGATTGTCCCTCCGGACCGCCGAACATCGCGGGCGGGAGCACAACTACACCTCCCAGTTTCCGGTCCTGCAACTGAGCCACTACATCCCGCGCGGTCAGCAAGCCGGTCACCGTCACCGTCTCGCCGAAGAAGTGATTGACCACCGGTATAACTTCAAGGCCCGTGACGGTTTGCAACAAGGGAGCAAAGAGATCGCCGCTCACCAGAGTGGGAGATTCAAGATTCGAGATTAGAGATTGCAATTTCCGCTCTCCGACCTCCAAGAACTGGCGCACCAATCCGACGCCATTTTCGGTCAGATCTAGTCCATCATAATCCCGTAATAGGGGAACGCTCTCACCCAGTCGCAGATACCACTCGTCGGAGAGGTAAACAAAATTGACGCCCAGCCGCTCCCGCAGCCGCGATTGCCAGGCAGTCACTCTCTCGAAGACGACCCGCATCTCCTCTCGCGTGTGGATGCGGCAATGGCCCCGATGGTACTTGGTCAAGCCCACCGGCACGATGCTGACGGAGCGCACCGCCGGATAGAGCTCGGATAGGTCGCCGATGGATCGCTTCAAATGCGGGCCATCGTTGACGCCGGGCTGCACCACGATCTGGGTATGGACCTCAATCCCCAGATCGGCCAGGCGGCGAAGTTGACCCATCACGTCCGGCGCATTGGGATTGCGCAGCACGCGGCGGCGCAGCTCAAGATCGGTGGCGTGGACCGAGACGTAGAGCGGGCTGAGGTGCTGCTCGTCGATGCGCTTCCAGTCCGCCTCAGTGAGATTGGTCAGGGTGATATAACTGCCGAAGAGGAAGGAGTGACGGTAATCATCGTCCTTGATGTAGAGCGAGGGGCGCAGGCCCGGCCTCATCTGGGCCACAAAGCAGAACTCGCAGTGATTGTTACAGCGGCGGATACCGTCGAAGGTCGGCTCAGCGAACTCCAAACCCAAAGGTTCGTCGTAGCGCCGCTCGGCTTCGACCTTTAACACCTCATCCGCGCGGCGCACTTGCAAATTCAGATGTGGCTCGGCGGCATAGAAGCGCACGTCGATGACGTCTCTAAGCGGATGATGGTTGATGGAGATGAGTTCATCCCCCGGACGCAGGCCGATGCGGTCGGCCAGGCTGTGGGGAGCGACGGCATCGATCAGACCGGCGGACATCCTTTTTCCTCGACCAATTTCACTACCGCTAGCATCACTTCCTCAATGCTCAAATCGGTCGTACCAATGACAACGGCATCCTCGGCCACGCTCAGCGGCGAGGCTTCCCGCGTGCTATCGATCTCATCGCGGCGGCGCATCGAGTCCAAAACAGCTTCGTAGTTCGCTTCCTCCTCACGTTCTCGCACTTCTTGCCAGCGACGCCGGGCCCGCTCCTCGACGCTGGCGTCGAGATAGATCTTGAGGTCGGCGTCGGGCAGCACCACGGTGCCGATGTCCCGTCCCACCATCACCACCGGCCCTTTCGCGGCCACCCGCCGCTGCTGCAAAACCAACGCCCGCCGCACGCCGGGGTAAGCGGAGACAGTCGAG
Source organism: uncultured Anaerolineales bacterium (assembly GCA_964509655.1). Lineage (GTDB taxonomy): Bacteria > Chloroflexota > Anaerolineae > B4-G1 > B4-G1 > CAZANJ01. The sequence goes on along the minus strand of CAZDYW010000149.1, from coordinate 5,001 downwards.
ACGTTAGCATCCACCGCCGGCGTGCGAATCTTCCAGGTAATGTCCGCCCCGTCGGCCAGGACGGTATATTGACGGCCATCGGCGACCGTCGGATCGGTCACGTCGATGTGGAGCCGTTCCGCCATCTCGGTCACCGCCGCTTCGTCCTCGATGGGTATATCGCGCTCCAAGGCCACCCAGGTCACAGCGCGGTACATCACACCGGTGTCGAAGTAGAGGTGGCTCAAGCGCCGGGCGAGCAGTTCGCCAACAGTACTCTTGCCCGAGGCGGCCGGGCCGTCAATGGCTATAGTGTGCAAATTCATAGTTGGAGCCTTTGGGTTTGTCGATGGGTGCATTTTACACATCGGCGCTCAAGAAACGTTCCCAGAACCTCTGGGCCACCATTTCCTTCCAATTATCGGGCAGCACTGGCTCGTGCAATAGGATCGTAACCCTGAGAAATTGCAATAACCTAAGCTTCTCGTTGTCTTCCATTCGTTCCAGGTCTTTCTTTTTGAGTCGCATTATCATCGTTTCGTAATTTCTTTCACAATCGGAGCAGCGCCACTCTATTCTACGTCTGGCTAAATCTACCCGATAGCGCTTCTCTCCACCACAAATCATACAAGGGAAACTGCTCTCATACCACTTCTCCGCCAATTTCTCCTCCATTGTCTTCGGCGTCTCGACTAACACTTCAACCTCTTCCTCTCGTTCCGGCTCCAGCAAGTGACCGACCAGCCTTTCTTCTTCCGTCACACGGCCTGGTTCTAGCACCAAGCGTTCTCCAAAGAAGTATGCTTTTACTTCATCCCAGCCAGCGTAACATTCACCCCAGACAGGCTCGCCCAGCAGGTTCCGCCCCAAGGCGATGAGGATTTCATCTTCGGTGTACCTTATTCGGCCACGGTGCCGGCTTGAAGTCTGCACATCCCCCAGCCAGCGGGGCGAGGGCAAGGGTTCAATTCGCTCCCCCAGGGTAGGTGTGTAAACCCGGCACTTCGCGTCCAGTTCCTCACCCAGAGCGTTTTGGGCCTCTGGCTCACCATGTACCAAGATCACGGAGCGGGGGCGAAAATGATCCACCAGTTGCATCAACTGCGGCTGATCAGCGTGGGCGCTGAGGCTCACCCTCTCGACCTGAGCACGCACATCCACGGTCTGTCCCTCCAACTTCAGCTCATCGCCCGGCTCAAGTTCCTGGAGCCGCCGGCCGGGGCTCTCCTCATCGGTGTAGCCGGGGAAGATGATAGCATTGCGCGGCTGATCCAGGATCCTCCGCGCATAGCTCACCGATGGCCCGCCGGTGAGCATACCCGAACTGCTGACGATGCAGGAGGGCTCATCGGGGCGGGGGATCTGATGTCGCCAGCGGGCTTTCACCGGCCTGACCCATTTGTCCTGAAAGGGCTGCATGCCCGAATCGACCAGCGCTCCTAGCTCAGAAGAAAGGTCAGGCCAGCGGTGCCGGTAGACGTTGCACACGGAGCGCACCATACCATCCACGTAGATGGGAAACTCAGGGATAGCACCCGCGCGTTGCATCGCCCGCAGGATAAGAATGATTTCCTGAGCGCGTCCCACGGCGAAAGAAGGCACCAGCGCCACCCCACCGCCTACGATGACCTCTCCTATTTTGCGGGCCAGGGCTTGCTCCTCCTCTGTCCGGTCGGGATGGCGCCGGGCGCCATAAGTGCTCTCCAGCACCAGCAAATCGGCGGTCAAGTCGGGCACCCGCGCGCCGCGCACGGTATGCTGATTAGCCACCGATACATCTCCGCTGACGACTATCCGACCTTCCGGAGTATCCAGAAGCACCATAGCCGCGCCCAGGATGTGACCGGCGGGGACTATACAAGCAGCCACGTCAGGGAAGGGATGGAACCACAGCTCTGCCTCTTGCCTTGTCAGGCCACGCATCAAAGACTTCACACTGTCCATACCGTAAAGCGGCTCGGCCCGGTAGCGGTTGTAGCCCATAACCCGCACGCTGTCGGTGAGGAGAATTCCGAGCAATGCGTGGGTGCCGGGTGTGACGAGGATGGGAAGATCGGGGAAACGCTGATGTAAGAGGGGCAGCGCGCCGCTGTGATCCAGGTGAGCATGGGTGACGAAGGCCAAATCAGGGGGCGGCAATGCGTCCAGATCCGGCAGCGCGGCCTGTCCCACCTCGTCAGGCCTGAAGCCGCAGTCGATCAGGATCCGGCGGCCCATAACCTCCAGCAGGTAACAACTGGCGCCGATCTCATCGGCGCCGCCCAAAGCGGTGAAGTACATAGTTGTAGTTCCTAGCGGTACATTCCAGGAGTTTTTGGGGTTCGCCCACATTCCCTCTCCCCGTGGGGGAGAGGGCTAGGGTGAGGGGGGAGAACTGGCGAAGGTCAAGCGGTTCGTTCCTCCGACAACTGCTTACCGGCCCAGCTCCGCACCTTCTTGCTTCGATTATCCAACACCAACCGTATCACCATCCTTCATAGCGCACCAAGTCGGAAAGCGTCTTACGCCTCTTCGGCTTGGGTTGATCGGCCGGGTATCCCAGCGGGGTGAAGGCTATCGGCTCGACATCATCAGGTAAGCCTAACACCTCTCGCGCAGCATCAGGATCGAAAGCGCCGATCCAGCACGTGCCCAGCCCCAGATTCGCAGCGGCCAGGATCAGGTGATCCATCACGATGGCCACGTCCACGTCAGTGTATTTCTTACCATCGCTGCGGGTCCAGGCTTTGCCGGGCAGGCCGATAGCACAGATGACCAAGGGCGGCTGCACGAACCAGTCCTTGCCATAGATGCGCTTCAGTTCCTCCTCACGCCCTTCCGTGTGGATCACGATAAGCTGGAAGGGCTGCCGATTGGCCGCGGTCGGTGCCAGACGCGCTGCTTCAAGCACGGTCTGGAGCTTGCTACCCTCGACCATATCGGGCTTGTAGTCTCTTACGCTGTAACGTTTTTCAATCAGTTCTGAAAACTCCATAAACCTTTCCTCCTTGAATGGAGAATGGAGAATTACGACAATGCGCTTCATTCACCATTCATCATTCGTCTTTGAGAAGCGTTCGCCATAAAGCGCTCAGGCCAAGGATAGAATTCCTCTAGCCATTGTAAACCATTCACACTGACACCGCCGGCCCACATCTCCCAGTGGAGGTGGGAACCGGTGGAAAGGCCCGTATTGCCCACACGGGCGATTACGTCCCCTTGCGCTACCTGCTGCCCGACCTTAACCTCAATCTTCGAAAGGTGAGCGTAGCCGGTCAGCAATCCCCAGCCGTGATCAATCACAACCGCGTTGCCCCAAAGGGAAAGCGGCTCGGCCAGTACTACCGTCCCCCCGACCGGTGCTTGGACTGGCGTACCGCCAGGCGCTCTGAAGTCCACGCCGGAGTGGTAACTGGTGTAAGGGCTGCCATTATAGGAGCGATGGGAACCAAAGTAAGAAGAAATACTGCCGGGGCAAGGACGTTCAAAATGCCCATCCCAATGCCGATCCGGGGAGAAAGTGTAACGCACAGAATCTAAACGCTCGCGATCGGCGTTGACTATGGCAGGATCCATCAGGCCGGGGGAAGCGTTGATGCGCTCGTAGCCAAAGCGCCCGGCCTCCACCACCACATCAGCCGTGATTTGGGTCTCGTGTTCCTCCGCGTCCACCGCGCTCAGCTTCAATTCGTAAAGGCCGGGCTCTGTGAACACATGCACGCCCACCAAGCCGTAGTACATATCTGAGCTCTCGCCGAATCTTACCGATTGGCCGAACAACTCACCCTCTAGACTGACCTGTTCCGTGGTCCTCACAGCGATGACCATCGTCGATCCCTGTGCCACCGGCAGGGGCAAAATCTCGACGGCAGCAAAAGGCGTCGGAAGCAAACTCGGCCCTTCCCCAGGGATGACCATCTCCTGTCCTGGGTAAAGCAGATTGGGATTGGCAACATGACTGTTAGCCATCAACACCCAGGGCGAGACATCATAGCGCAAAGCGATGCGCAGCAGTGTATCTTCGGGACGCACGATATGGATCACACCACCATCCGGTTGTCGAGGGGCAACGTCATCCGCGTCAGCCGGGTTAATGAGCGACGGCGCTTGGACGACCTGTCCCACGTGAAGGGCATCCGGAGATAGCATACCGTTGATCTGAACAAGCGTTTGCCAGGTAGTATGGTAGCGCCGAGCGACGGAGAAAAGCGTGTCGCCAGCCTGGATCACGTAAGGTACCGTCGTCTCCGGACTGACCACCCGCCCCTGACGGGGTATCGTCAGTCGCTGCCCAACGTAGATGCGTCGCGGATCGGGAAGGCCATTGGCATGCGTGATGGCATCCACAGTCAAGCCATAACGCTGCGCGATGGCAGCCAGGGTATCCCCCCGCTGCACGATATACACACCTTCCCCCGGAAGCGGCCCTCCCGTTTGAACTTCAGGGCCAGCCTGTACCGGCCCAGCCCACAACCCGATCAGCAACAATAGCGTCAACAAAACAATAATCCTTCGCTTCACTACATTACCTCCTGAACGGCTAAAACGTAATAGAGACCAATTACGTTTTACGTTTTACGTTTCACGTTTCACGATTCTATCTCCGATTTGCACCCGTTCCAGCAACGCTGGCGGGCCCTCCAGCACGTCTCGCGCCGGGGCACGGGGCACGTAGAGAGGGCGGAAAGGGCGGGCCAAAAGCGCGTCCACCACGCGCCCTTGGCCATTCAGCCACACCGCCGCGATGGGAAAGAAGACAAAGAACATATGGATGGCGGTATCGATGCGGCTCTCCCGTCGCCCGACCAGGAGCAACCCCTCGCCGTCGTCCAAGCGCCGCCGAAAGGTGAGGCCGCGCAGGCGGCAGGCAAAGCTGGCGCAGCAGCGCACACGCTCCAGCGCCAGCTCATCCCGTGTCTCGTTCCACACCGCCCACTCCGGCATTAGCCGTCAGTCCTCCCGAAGTATCAGCGGCAGATAGGGTATCTGAGTATCAGCTTGCATAGCCCTCCAGAAGGGCCATTCGGTGAGGCCACCGACCGG
>CAZDYW010000148.1:0-6946 GCA_964509655.1 uncultured Anaerolineales bacterium | reverse complement strand
CTACAACATCCGCACCACGACCCGCGCCTCTTGCCAGAGCTCCTCCAGATCGTAGTATTCCCGCGCCTCTGGAGCGAACAGGTGGACGACCACGTTGCCATAATCCATCAGTATCCAGCCCGTGGCGGCATCTCCTTCCACCCGCCTTGGCTTGACGTCGAATTCCTGCTTGATCTCTTGTTTGATCTCATCGACGACGGCCTTGGACTGTCGCTCGCTGAGCACGCTGCCGATCACGAAATAATCGGCCAGGATCGACACCTCCTGAATATCGAGCAACAGCACATTTTCGCCCTTCTTATCGACGATTGCGTCCGCTATACGTCGTGCCATTTCCAATGAGTTCAGCCTACACCCCCTCTCGTTTGATGCGTCCGCTTTTATTTCAAGTCGCTCGCCATAGAGCCGCTATCTCGCTTCTTTCTTGCGCCACCGCCAGCACGACCATCATTTTGACTCGCGCCTTCTGTCCATTCAGCCCCTCGGCGAAGAGACAGCCCAAATCGACCAGCGTGTGGTAGGCGCCGGGGTAACCGTAGGCGTCCCACACGCGCCCTGCTGGACAGCGGCTGGCGATCACCACCGCTACGCCGCGCTTTCGCGCTCGCTCAATGGTGGGCAGCCACCACGGAGGCACTCGTCCACCGCCCAGCGCTTCGATGACCACTCCCCGTGCGCCTCGCGCCAGCGCATCCTCAAGCAGCTCCGGCCCGACGCCCAGCGTCAGCTTGAGCAGCGCCACGTTCGGCTCCAGGCTGTCGCAGACCAGCACGCGCCGCTCTGGTCGCTCTTCGTCTATGATGACCGTATCCCCTTCCACGCGGCCCACCGGCCCCCAGCCGGGCGACTGGAAGGCGCTTGTGCTGAGCGTGTGCATCTTTGTCACATGCCGCGCGGCGTGGACCTCGTCGTTGAAGAGGATCACGCTGCCCAGTCCCCGCGCTTCTGGCGCCGCAGCGACGCGCACGGCGGCCAATAAATTCGCGTAGCCGTCGTAGCCCACATCGGAGGCGGTGCGCATCGCGCCGGTGAGCACGATGGGCTTATCGCCGCGCACGGTCAGATCGAGCAGATAGCAGGTCTCCTCCATCGTGTCGGTGCCGTGCGTGATGACGACGCCGATCACGTCATCCTCGGCGGTCAGCTCCACCACGCGCTCCCTGATCCTCTCCAATGTCTCCAGCGTGAAGTGGGAGCTGGGCAGGTTGACGATCTCCTCGACGCGCAGCTTTGGCCCATCATCCGGCAGCGCGGCGGCGAAATCGGCGGCGCCCAGTTGCGGCACAGCTCCACCGGCTCCATCATCGTACCGCATAGCGATGGTTCCACCGGTAGTCAAAACCGCCAGACTCCGCTTTTCATTCTCCATTCTCAATTCCCCATTCTCAATTCTCCATCCTCCTCCAACTTGAGCGACACCACCTGTGATACCGCGTCCGAGCCCATCGAGACGCCGTAGACCGTGTCCGCCGACTCGACGGTGCTTCGGTTGTGAGTGATGACGATAAATTGGGTTTGCTGCGCCAGCTTCTCCAGTTGGGCCCGGAAGCGACCCACGTTGGCCTCGTCCAGCATAGCGTCCACCTCGTCGAGAATGCAGAACGGGGTGGGGCTGGCGTGGAGCAGGGAGAAGAGAAGCGCGACCGCGGTCAAAGCCCGTTCCCCGCCGGAGAGCAGGGCCAACTGTCGCGCCCGTTTCCCCGGAGGCTGGGCCGTGATGTCCACCCCCGTGTTCAGCAAATCGTCGGGCTCGGTCAACTCCAAACGCGCCTTGCCCCCGCCGAACAGCGTGGTGAACATTTCGGCGAACTTCTCCGCTACCGCGTCAAAGGTCTCCCGAAAGGCCTTCTCCATCAATTCGTCCAACTCGCTCACGCCCTGGCGCAATCGAGCGGTCGCCGCTTCCAGATCGGCGGCCTGCTCTGTGAGGAAGTGATGGCGCTCCTCCACGTCGGCGAGCTCCTCCGGCGCGTTGGGATTGATCGCCCCCAGGCGCCGGATGCGCGTCTTGAGGAACTTCATCTCGTCCTTCAGCCCTTCGGGCAGCTTTTCGACGACTGGCAGCTCCGACACCAGCGGTCGCAGCGGCAGCGGCGTCTGCGCGGTGACGCTCTCGGCCAGCTCTATCTCTACCAGTCCTAGCTCCTCGTCGATGCGCCGGGCCAATATGTGTAGTTCATCCTGTGATCGTTCCACGTCCAACTGAGCCCGCCCGTGCCGACCCTCGGCCTCGCGCACGCGATCCCGGGCCTTCTGCAATCGCTTCTCGACCGATGTCTGCTCCTCGGCGAGGCGGTCGAGTTCCTCCTCCGTGGGCTGGATGTGTTGGCGTATTTTGCGCAGCTTGTCCCCCAGTTGCTGCGTCTCCTGGTGCAGTTCATCGATGCGCCCGGTGAGAGCGTTGCGCTCCTGCTCCAGCTCATCGGCCCGTTGATGTCGAGCCTCCACTTGCGACCGGAGCTGGGCCAGAAGCCCGCGCTCACGCTTCAGAGTGGCCTGCTGACTGCGCAGCGACTCCTCGGCCACGGCGACCTCGGTGCGGGCCGGCGCCAGCCTCTCGCGCTCGAATCGGGCCGCTTCCTCGCGGGCCTGGGCGGTCTGTCGAGAGAGGTGCTCCGACTGCGCTTCCAGCGCCCCGATCTGTTCCGACAGCTCGCGTTGTTGTGCCTCCAGATCGCGGCGGCGGCGGTGAGCTGCCTCCAGCTTGGCCCGGAAGCTTGAGGATAGATCATCCGTCGGCGTGTCTATTTTCGCCGCATCGGTATCCAGTTGCGCGACGGCGGCGTGCAGCGCCTGGGCGCGTTCGACGGCGGCGGTATGTTTCGCCTCAAGATCCTCCGCTTGCCTTTGCAGCGCCGCCTGTTGTGAACGGATGCGTTTCAGTCTTTTCTCCTCGCGGCGCAGCGCTTCTTGTTGATTGCGCAGCTTCTCCTCGATCACGGCGGAGGCGGTTCGGGCTCGGCTCAACTTCTCCTGGAAGGCGCGTTCGGTCTCCTGTCGGGATTTGTTCGCCTCGCGCGTGATGCTCTCCAGCCGAGCTTCCAGCCGCGTGATCTGAGCGGCCTCGCGTTGCCGTTGCTCCTCCAGCTTTTGGCGGTCTCGCTGAATTTGCTCCAGTTGCCGGGGAAGCTCTCGCCGGGCACGCTCGTCGGTCAGCAGGCCGCCGCTGCCGGTCTGCCCGATCATCAGAGCGCCATCGGCCCGTAACACGACGCCGGCCCGTGTGACGCAGCGGCTGCCGGGCGGCATGTGGGTCAGCAAATCCCGCGCCTCGGCGAGGTCATCACATAGCGCGACGCCGCCCAGCATGGCCTCCACGGCCCCGCCTATGTTTGCCTCGCAGGTGACAACGCGGGCCGCGCAGAGCGTCTCCGGCGGCAAGGTGTGCCTTGACCGGAGCCCGTCCAGCGGCAGCAGCGTCAGCCTCCCGCCGGACGAGGCGAGGATACGCTGGATCGCTTCGACCATCGCCGTCCGCTCCACGACGATGGACTGGAGGTCATCGCCCAGCGCGGCCTCGACGGCGCGCTCCCAGGCGGGCTCCACCTGGATCAAGGAGGCGAACGGCCCCAGCACTCCATCCAGATCGGCCTGGAGTAAGGCCTGGACGCCTTGGTCGTAGGCGGCCCCGCTGAGATGCATGCGCTCCAACGCTTTCAGTTCGCCGGCTAGACGCGCCTCCTCGCTCTGCGCTTCCTGTATCTCCTGAGCCAGGCGCTTGATTTGGGCGCGGTGTTCGCGCAGTTCCTGCTCCCCCGATTGGAGCTCCGGGGGCGGGGTTTTGGATTGAGCCTGTGCCGCTTTCCACTCGCGCTTCAGCTCCGCCAGGCGCTGCTTGCGCTCCGCCATCTCCTGTTCCATGTCACCGAGTCTGGCTCTGTCCAGTTCAAATTGCGCTGATTGTTCCTTCTCCTGTGAATCCAGCGGCTTGAGCTCGGTCAGGATTTCTTGGCGGCGGCTCTTCAACTGGCGTGCCCGCTCCTCGGCCACGGCCTGCTCGCTCGCCAGATTTGAGACCTCCTCGCGTGCTTTCATGAGCGCTTGGTTCAATTGCTTCAGCCGCTCGCGGTAGGTGCGGAGATCCTGCTCCGCTTGGGCCTGTCGTCGCGCGTGCTGTTGGGCGTTTTCCTGGACGCTCTCCCATTCCCGTTTCACGTCCGCGAGGCGCTTCTTGCGCTTCTCCAATTCTTGCCCTAATTGCTCGACCTGCGCGTTGATCTCGGCGAGTTGAGCGGCCTGTTCCTCCCGGCGGGCTTTCAATGGTTCGATTTCTTCCAGCAGTTCCTCGCGCCGGGCTTTCAGCAAGCGCTCTCGTTCCTCCGATACGGCCAGTTTGCGTTGCGCCTTGTCGGTTTGTTCGTGGAGTTCGGCGCTTTCGCGATACCAATCGCGCAGTTTGGCGCGCAGATCGCCCTCGCGCTCGCGCAAGCGGCCCAGCCGCTCGCTCAGCTTCGATGCTTCGCGCCGTTGCGCTTCCAGCCGCGTTTTCAGATTGGAGGCCTTTTCCAGCGCGCGCTCCAGCGTGGCCTGGAGCTGGCCCCATTGATAACCGAACCACGTGCGCTGCAAGCGTTCCAGATGGGCCGTCAACCGGCGGTGCTCCTCCACCTGCTGGGCGTCTTGCTTGAGTTGTTTCAGGCGCGGGGTGATCTCGCTGACGATGTCGTGAACTCGCTCCAGGTTGTGCCGGGTTTCGTCCAGTCGCTCGACGGTTTTCTCCCGTCGGTCGCGATAGAGGCTGATCCCGGCGGCCTCCTCGAAGAGATCGCGGCGCTCCTGTGGTCGCAGCGAGAGGGCCGCGTCCACCAGTCCCTGTCCGATGACGGTGTAGGTGCGTTCGCTGAGGCCGCTTTCGGCCAGCAGTTCTGTGATGTCGCGTAGTAACACCTGCGAGCCGTTGATCAGGTATTCGTTTTCGCCAGAGCGGTAGGCACGGCGTGCGATGGTGATCTCGCTGTACTCGATGGGCAAGCTTCCATCGGCGTTGTCGAGCGTCAAGGCGACCTGGGCCATGCCCGCGCGGGCGCGGCCATGTCCACCGGCGAAGATCATATCGGCGGTCGATTTGGCCCGCAGTGATCTCATGCTGCGCTCGCCCAACGCCCAGCGGACCGCGTCGGCGAAGTTGCTCTTGCCGGAGCCGTTCGGCCCAATGATGGCCGTGATGCCACCGGGGAACAGGAACTCGGTTTTATTCGCGAAGGACTTATATCCTTGGATTTCGAGATGTTTGAGGTGCATGGGTTAAGGGTTAAGGTTAAGGGCTTAGGCGAACCGCAGTGCCTAATCCCGCGTTTGCCTTGCTTGGGGCTAAGTATACCGCGCTTTGGGGGGGGTTGTCAATTGTATTCGAGGAGATAGGAAAGTGGCACAGTTTAGGGTTTACAGATGGCTTGTAATAAAGTATAATGTTAGCATGGCAGGCGAGTATACACGGCGAGATTTCCTCAAGCTGTTGTTACTTGGCGCGGCGGCGGCAGGTGCGGCTTCAGCTTTGGAGGACATAGATTACGTTCAAGTCGATGGGCCATCTCGGTCGGCTGTTAAGTTGACGCCTGTGCCCTCTTCTCGTGTGCTGGCCCCTTTCGAAGGGCTTACCGTCGTGCAGCTTTCCAAGCGCTACCCCTGGCAAGAAGTGCCGGAGCAATATGTCGTCCAAGTGGTGGACACGGTGTTGAAGCAGGGGATTGCGGATGTAGTTATTGTGGCCGACGTGTAGCTTCATTGGCATTCATCACAGCCTCCACAGGCAATTACACGTCAAGATCTGCGTCTGGGGAAGCTGCCTCTGAAGCCGCGAGATCAGGCCATATGATGGACTCCCACGCCGACTGTGCGGCTGCTTGCTCGGCTGCTTGCTTGCTATGCCCCGGCCCTCTGCCGATCACCTTATCTTCCAGAAGCACCTCCGCGATAAAAGTCTTGGCGTGATCGGGCCCTTTTTCAGCAGCGATGCGATAGCGAGGGGTGATGGAGAGCTCCGCCTGGCTCCATTCCTGTAGACGGCTCTTGGCGTCCTGATCCGCCTCTGTGGCCAGCGTAGCCTCGGCCAGCGGGCTGATGAGGGGCTCGACGAAGGAATGCACCGTTTCCATCCCCCCGTCGAGGTAAAGCGCTCCCACGACAGCCTCGAACGCATCACAAAGATTGGCTTCCCGCTCTCGGCCGCCTGCCTCCATCTCGCCGTAACCCAGACGTAACGCTTCCCCGATCCCCACGCGACGGGCTAGCTCCGCTAGAGCTTCAGTGCGCACCAAAGCTGCTCGTAACCGTGTCATCCTACCTTCATCAAAGTCGGTGTAGTTTTGGTAAACCCAGGCGCCGGCGACGAAATCGAGCACCGCGTCTCCCAGGAATTCGAGTCTTTGGTTGTGCTTAATCTCTTCTTCAGGATGTTCGTTGAGATAGGAGGGATGGGTGAGGGCGCGGATCAGTATGTCTCTGTCTTCAAAGTGATGTCCCAGGGTTTTCTCCAGAGTTTCAAGCTTAGAATTTTCAGGGTCCTCAGAAGTCGATGGTGTATCGGTGTTTGAGTGTAGCTCTTTGCTCATCCTTGATTTCACTTCACTTTGTTGCCCCAGACGACTTTCGTATTTCTCCAGAGCGCGCGTTAAAGCTTCATCGATGTCAACGTTGCATGTTTCGGCCAGCGCTAGGAGGCTGTAGAGGGTATCTCCAAGCTCATTCGCCAGTTCATAGCGGACATGGAACGCTTTGCGTCCGTAGTCGGTCGCCAGCAGAATCTCCTTGGTCACTTCCCCAACTTCGGATGTCAGGTCGAGGGCGTGTGTGGTTGGGTCATGCTGGAGCTGATAGAGGCGCATAAAGTCGGCGACTTTCTGTTGTTGATTGTTCATATGCTATCTTTTGTTTGTCATTTTAACATGCCATAGTTAGTTGATTTTGCAGAAGAGGATTGTATACTGGCTCATACTCTTTGTCAAAT
>CAZDYW010000147.1:0-6967 GCA_964509655.1 uncultured Anaerolineales bacterium | reverse complement strand
GCACGCGGGCGGGCACTGAGTCCCGCCCCTACGAAGCGGACCACGCGAAACCCTAGAGACCAAAGATTATATACGGTGGAGTGTCGTGATGCGTAGAATCTTTCTAGCTATCGCTGTCGCCTTGATCGCCTGCCTTGCTGTGGCACTTCTGCTGGTGACCTCGGCCGCTGCGAGCCCGTTTTTTCAGCAGTTGACGGTGGACAGCGTCGAGCCCAACACGCTGGTCAGCGACAGTGGCGGTGTGCTGAGCATCTACGGCAGCGGCTTCACCAACACTACCGTCGCCCGGCTGGTGGGCTATGGCCTGCTTGATACGAGCTACGTGGACAGCATAAAGCTGAAGGCGACGGTGCCTTCGGGCGTCCCCGCCGGCGTCTATGATCTCCAGGTGAGCCAGGAAGCGCTTTCGGATACGTTGCCCTCGGCGGTGACCATCCTTGACGCCACGCCTACGCCTGGCCCCACAGCCATCCCCACGGCCAAGCCCACGCAAGTGCCCGGTCGCCCTAACCTCACCATCCTCAGCTATTCCACCGCTCCCGCCCGCGTGGTCACCGGTCGGGAGTTCGTCGTCATACTGGAGGTTTACAACAACGGCAGCCGAGCCGGGGAGAACACGATGGTCACCTTCCCCGGCGGGACTTTCTTGCCGGTGGGCGAGGCGGGGCACCTGTTATGGCAGGTCCACATCAACCATACCGCCGTCGTCACTCAGCGTATGCGGGCTCCCAGCGGCATGACCTCCGGCAGCTACAACCTGCAGGTCGATCTCAGCGCCAATGATTATGAAGGGAACCATTACGAATACCCGGAGACCGTCGCCGTCGAGGTGGTCGGCCTGGGGCACGGGCGCCCGCAGTTGGTCATCGAAGAGTCGCGAACCGAGCCGGAAGTGCTTGGCCCTGGCGATGTCTTCAGCTTGACGCTGCTTCTGACGAATCGGGGCGACCGTACTGCGACCGATGTGCTGATCGGGGCGGCCTCGGCAGAAGTCGCCGTGCCATCTGGGGGGAGCAATGTCGTGGCGGCAGGACGGGTGGGAATCAACCAGACGGCGACGGTGACGCTGCCCCTGGTGCTGGGCGAGGTGACACAGGCAGGCCGCTTGGGCATGGACATCTCGCTGGAATATGCCGATTATCAAGGCGGCTCATATGCCGCTCACCAGAGCGTCGGGCTGGAGGTCAGCACCGCGCTCTCGGATCGGCCACAGTTGCTGATCGAGTATTATCACACCGCGCCTGAATCCTTGGCCCCCGGCGATGTTTTCACCCTGACGCTGAACCTGAACAACGTCGGCGGGGGAGAGGCTCGCCGTATGATGCTGACGCTGGGCGGCGAGGGGGGAGGCGAGATGGGGCCTTTCGCCCCGCTGCGCTCCAGCAACGTCAAGTTCGTGGATCGGGTGGAGGCCGGGGGCGCGATGGAGGTGGTGCAGCGGCTGGTGGTGGATGGCGCGGCCGAGGCTGGCGCTTACAGCTTGCCCGTGGCGCTGGCCTACGATGACGTGCGGGGCACGCGCCACACCGACAGCCAGATGATCAGCTTGCTCATCCAGCGCCGTCCTCACTTTCAGATCGATTTCTACCGTCCTGTACCGACGACCACGGTCGGCCTTCCCTTTGACCTGCCGGTCGAGGTGATCAATGTCGGGCGCACTCTGGTCAACGTCAGCACGCTGGAAATCTCCAGCCCACAGTTGGAGATTCAGGACGGAGCGCTCTACCTGGGGCCGCTGGACGGCGGCACTTCGGGATCGCTGGAGGCGACGGCGGTCGCGCGGGAAGGCGGCGTGGCGGAGGTGCTGGTGAGTGTTCGTTACCTGGATGATTTCGACCGCCAACAGGTGGTGACGGAGACGCTGACTGTGGTGGTAGAAGAGCCGCAGGAGCTTCCGCCGGAGCCTCAAGAGGTCGAGGAGCAAGCGGGGGGATTCTTGGGGGGCGTGTTGCGTTTCCTGCGCGGTCTGTTGGGGCTGGGGAGTTAGTGGACGGGGTTGAGAGATGGCGGCGCGCGATCTTTTGAGCCTGATCTGGAGCAACCTGCGGCGCATGAAGGCGCGGGTGGCGATGACGGCCATCGGCGTGGTGATCGGCACGGCGGCGGTCGTGGTTCTGATCTCACTGGCGGCCGGTTTGCAGCGCAGCGCCACTGAGGACCTGAGCGCTATCGGCAATTTGACCGAGATAAGGGTCTTCCCCGGTGCCTACCTCTCCGAATTCGGCGGTGAAGTCCAGGGCGGGCAGGAGGGCGTATTGAGCGCTCGCGCACTGGACGAGTTTCGCGATCTTCCCGGCGTGGTTGCCGTCACGCCCCGTGAGCAGTTGGGGGGCATGGGAATGCTGCGCCTCAATCGGATGCGGGGCGGCGCGCAGATAATGGGCATTGATCCCACAGCGGCAGGGCGTTTGAATTTCGATCTCGCCAGCGGGACGGATCGGCTGGGACGTTGGCAAGCCATCGCCGGGGCGCAAGTGGCCGAGGGGTTCCATGATCCGCGCACGGGCCGTCCGGTAAAAGATCCCCCCGATTTGCAGGGGCAGGCGTTGCAGATCATCCTCAACAAGGTGGGGGACGATGGACAACCGATGGAGCGCATCGTGCGGGTACGGGTGACCGGCGTGCTGGCGGAGACGGGGGGGCAGGATGACAACACGCTCTATATGGCTATCGATGACGTGTTGGAGATGAACGGTTGGTTCTCCGGTCGGCGACCGACCCCGGAGCGTGATGGCTACAACCGCGCGCTGGTCAAAGTCGCCTCGCCGGAGCAGGTTTTGGCCGTGGAGCGGGAGATTATGCAGCAAGGATTCTATGCCTACTCAGCCCGCAGCGCGTTGCAGCAGATCAACACAGTCTTTTTGGTCATCCAGGGCATTTTCGGGGCCATCGGGGCCATCGCCCTGATCGTGGCCGCTTTTGGCATCGCCAACACGATGACAATGGCAATCTATGAGCGCACGCGGGAGATCGGGCTGATGAAGGCGGTCGGGGCGACCAACCGAGACGTGATGTCCATCTTCCTGGGCGAAGCGGGCAGCATCGGGCTGTTGGGCGGCATCGGTGGGGTGATATTGGGCGTGGGGCTGGCGACGCTGATCGATCTTATCGCGGGCACTTACCTGGCAGCGCAAGCGGTACAGAGTGGGGCCTCAGCTTCGGATGCGAGCATCACCATCGTTCACACACCGTCCTGGCTACCCGTTTTCGCGATCCTGTTCGCCGCATTGGTGGGATTGGTCTCCGGAATCTATCCGGCGGTGCGGGCTGCCTCTCTCAGTCCCATCGCTGCGCTGAAGTATGAGTAGATGTTTATCCGGATTTTTTACTTTGGCTTTCCCGTTCAAGTGTGATAAAATAACAATCACCCAACCACCAGCTTAAAGGGGATTTACAATCCCCGTTCTGTTGTCAGTATCGGTGACCGGCCTGCGAAAACCATCAGATAGCCTCAGTGAGTTGCTGGGTTGCAAACCTGGCTTGAGCAGGCCGAGTAGATACCATATGGTAGAATTACAGCAAACTCAAGGGAGTAAGATGAAATGAGAGTCCTGTCCTACGATCCGGAGCTCTGTGTCGGGTGTTATGTCTGCGAAGAAGTTTGTTCCACGACCTTTTTCAAGAAGACCGATGGAGAGAAAACCAGGATTAAAATTGAAGTCGAAGGTGGTGAACTGCCCAGCGCCGTATTCTGCAACCAGTGTGGGGAGTGTATCTCCGTCTGTCCTGCTGAAGCGATTTATCGTGATCGACGGGGCGTTGTGCAGATACGTCAGAGTCTTTGTGTAGGCTGTTTGTCCTGTGTAGGGGTTTGTCCTTATTCGGCGATGTTTTATCACCCCGAAGAGAACGTTCCCTTCAAGTGCATCTCCTGTGGAATATGTGCCAAGGAATGCCCGGCTGGAGCTTTAGAAGTCATCGATGTCGAAACACCATCGACAGAGTAACGAGATACAATTAGATGAAAGGAGATGGATATGTCTGAAAAAGAAACCGCTCGGCGAGTTCTAACCGAGTATAACTATGAGCCCGCGCCTGCAGAGCGAGGGTATACTGGTCAGACGCTATATGTGAATTTGTCGGATAATGAGATCGATTCCAGGCCGGTTACTGAGGAGATGAAGGAGAAGTTCATCGGTGGGCGCGGATTTGGCCTGTGGCGCCTGTGGCACGGCGTAGAGGATGACACCAAGTGGGATGATCCGGAGAACGAGATCGTTATCTCCTCTGGGCCTTGTGGCGGGATCACTCAGTACCCCGGCTCTGGCAAGTCGCTGGTGGTCTCCATCTCACCTCTCACCGATGTGGTGATCGACAGCAATGTCGGCGGTCACTTTGGACCACTGCTCAAGTTCGCCGGTTGGGACGCGCTGGAAATCCAGGGCAAGTCGGACAAGGATGTCATCCTCTTAATCGATGGCACAACCGGACGGATCACCGTCGAAGAGGCTCCTGATGTGCCGGTGGACACGCACAAAGTGGGCCATTGGCTGATCGAGGATCTGGCGGAGACGGAGGAGGATCGCTACTTTATGTCGGCGGTCTCCGCCGGGAGCGGCGCTGATCATAGTCGCTTCGGTTGTTTGAACTTCAGCTACTACGACCGGAGGCGCAAGGAGCAGCGTTTCAAGCAAGCCGGTCGTGGCGGCATCGGTACCG
Organism: uncultured Anaerolineales bacterium; assembly: GCA_964509655.1. Lineage (GTDB taxonomy): Bacteria > Chloroflexota > Anaerolineae > B4-G1 > B4-G1 > CAZANJ01. Next base: position 2,308 of record CAZDYW010000147.1, on the reverse strand, counting down.
TCTTCCGTGATAAGGGCATCAAGGCATTGGTGGTCAAGACCGACCCGGTGCGGGCTGACTCCAACCATCCCGCCGATTCGGAACGCATCGCGCGTGTTGGCACCAAAATGCACCGTGAGATATTCACCTATGATGATGAGCAATGCCGTATGCGCCGCCGAGGCACGACCTATCTGGTGCAGATTATGAACGACTACGATTTGCTACCCACCCACAACTTCCGGTATGGGTCGCATGAAGAGGCACCCAAGATCAATGGCGACGTGTGGGAGGCCCGTTTCACACAGGGAATGCCCGAGGGTTGTTGGTATGGTTGCACGTTATCCTGCTCCCACGCTGTGGACGGTTACGAGTTGCGCACCGGGCCTTATAAGGGTGAGAAGGTGATCGTCGATGGGCCGGAGTATGAGACCATCGGTGGCGTTGGCTCCAACTGTGGCATCTTCGAGCCCTGGGCTATTTTGGAGATGAATTTCTACTGCGACACCTATGGCCTGGATACCATCTCCTTCGGCACCGGAACTGCCTTTGTGATGGAGTGCTACGAGGCAGGCGTGCTAGATAAGGAGAAGACCGGTGGGCTGGAGCTTAATTTCGGCAACGCAGAGGCTGCACTGGAACTGTTGCATCAAATTGGCCGTGGCGAGGGCTTCGGGAAGATCGCAGGGCAGGGCATTCGTTGGATGAAGGATTACTTCGTCGAGGAGTTCGGCGCCGATCGCCAGTTTTTGGAGGACATTGGAATGGAGGCGAAAGGGCTGGAATACTCCGAGTATGTCACCAAGGAGTCATTGGCTCAGCAGGGCGGCTATGGGCTCTCCAACAAGGGGCCGCAGCACGATGAGGCATGGCTGATCTTTATGGATCAGGTGAACAACCAGATCCCCACCTTCGAGGACAAAGCCGAGGCGCTGCACTACTTCCCGATGTGGCGTACCTGGTTCGGACTATGTGGATTCTGCAAGGTGCTGTGGAACGACATCACGCCGCCAGGCAACGAACTCACCGATGAGCCGGCCAAGATCCCCGAACACGTGCAGAACTACGTGGAGGTCTTCTCGGGCGTCACCGGTCGCGAGGTCACCAAGGAAGATTTTATCACCCAGTCGGAGCGCGTTTACCAGTTCCAGCGGGTCTTCAACATCCGGCTGGGCCACGGTCTACGCGACCACGACGCGGTTCCCTATCGCTCTCAGGGGCCGGTGACCGTGGAGGAGTACGAGTCGCGTGCCGAGCGGTATGATAAGCAATTGAAGGATCTCTTGGGACTGGAGCCAGAGGAAATGTCCACCGAGGAAAAGATGGCGGCGCTGCGCGAGCACCGCGAGGATCAGTATGAGAAGCTGATCGACGCGGTCTATAAGCGGCGCGGTTGGACGAAGAACGGTGTGCCCAAGTTGGAGACCCTGGAGCGACTGGGGATGGATTATCCCGACATGGTCGCTGTGGTCGAGAAGTACCTTTAGGTGATTAAGTAGCCTGTTTAGCGAGTGATTAGTGATTGGAGCGAGAGGATTGATCCGCGTCAACAACCGCGAGGAGGTCGAATGGGAGGAGGGCTTGACCGTCTCCGATCTGTTGGAGCAGCTCAACTACACCTTCGCTCACATCATCGTCAAGGTTGATGGGGAGCTGGTGCGTAAGGAGAACTACGATACCTATACCATCCCCGACGGTGCAGACGTGAAGGCGATCCATTTGATCGCCGGGGGATAGCTCGAAAGAGCGACTTCGCTCATCCTTGAGCAGGAGAAGTTTCTTGCGGTTTGTGGCTTAGTCAGTATAATAGTGAAGAGCTTGAATGGTAATCAGATGGTAGAAGATATTAGGGAGGGAGATAGTATGAGCAACAATAGTGGTAGTAATGAATTTGGAGCATTCTTCTCTGGCTTCTTGATCGGGGGAGTAGTGGGGGCTGCGGTCGCTCTCATAATGGCCCCACAGTCGGGGGAGAAGACCCGAGAGCAAATAAGACAACGAGGGCTTGAACTGCAAGGGCAAGCCGAAGATGCGTTAGCCGAGGCCCGTGCCAAAGCCGAAGCTGTATCAGCAGACGTCAAGCGACGTGCCGAGGAGCTTCAGACGCGGAGCAAGACGGTGTTGAAGGAAGCTGAAGAGCAGGTTACGAAGGCTGTCGAGGAGACCAAGAGAGCGGCGGCTGAGGTCAGCGAGGAAATAGAAGTAGAGCCGGAACCAGAGGAAGCACCTGCTGAAGCGTAGTTTCCGACTGTAAGAGGCCCTTGAGGTCTTGTTGTGCCCCTCACGCCAATTGATCGCTGAATTCCCCTCAGTGGTCAATTGGCGTTCT
>CAZDYW010000146.1:1239-6971 GCA_964509655.1 uncultured Anaerolineales bacterium | reverse complement strand
GTTTTTGACTATCAATTAGGTAATTGGACCGCTGAAGCACTTCTACCTTGCTCGGCCTGGATCGCCAAATCCAGGCCAAAAACAGGCGCATGCAGGGTGGGTTCCCGCGCTTGCGGCGTGGGATGTGTTGCGTTGGAAATTGTTTTTGACGTTAAGCTAACTTGGCGTATAATACGAGCGAATGAGTTTTATGTCAAGATGATTTGCTTGGTGCATAGGGAACGGATGAACTGATGGACGAGCAAAGCCTAATCGCCTCGGCACAGCGGGGTAACCTGAGTGCTTTCAACGAGCTGGTGTTGGCCTACCAGGATCAGGTTTATAACCTCGCCTATCGCATCATGAGCGATCCGGCCTCGGCCGCCGACGCTGCGCAGGAAGCCTTCATCTCCGCCTATCAGCACATCGATGGCTTTCGTGGCGAGTATCCCAGTTCCTTCAAATCCTGGCTGATGCGCATCGCGTCCAACGCTTGCTATGATGAACTGCGCCGCCGCAAGCGCCATCCCATCACTTCCTTTGAGGACTTCGAGGTGGATGAAGAGGCTAACCCAGCGCTGGTCAGCGAGGGCGAGGAGCCGGAGGAGTACACCGAGCGAGAGGAGATGTCGCGCGTGATCCAGGCCGGTATTCAGACTCTGCCCCCGGATCAGCGCGTTACGCTCGTGCTCGCCGATGTGCAGGGATTCAGCTATGATGAGATCGCCGAGGCGACCGATGCGCCGTTGGGCACGGTGAAATCACGGCTGGCGCGGGCACGGGGCAAGCTGCGCGACTACCTCCGCGAGCAAGGGGAACTTTTACCCCTTCAGTATCGTCTAAAGTAGTAGATGGAGGGAGATAAGGACAGGGGAATGGAGATGTTGCGATTGTTCAGGCGGCGAGAGAGAAAGCGCGATGAGCTGCTTTCGGCATATCTGGATGATCAACTGAGCGGGCCAGAGCGGGAGCGCCTGGAGGCTCGCTTGGCGGATGATCCAGCTCTGCGTGCTGAACTGGAAGCGCTGGATCATACGGTGTCGCTGGTGCGCGGCTTGCCCGCTGCTCCTGCTCCGCGCAACTTCATCCTCACCCCGTCGATGGTGGAACGTCCAGAGCCCGCTCCGTCCCGGGGCAAGAAAAGTCCGCGCCGCAAGGCCTGGGTGGCTCCCCTGCTGACCGCCGCGACCGCCGCTGTCAGTTTCCTCTTCGTCATCGTCCTGTTCTTCGATCTGCTGCTGCCCGGTATGGGGGAGATGGCCCACGCGCCGGCGGAGGTGAAGCAGGTCGAGGAGGCCCCGGAAGCTGTCATGGAAGCTCCCGCTGAGGAAGGAGAGCGGATCGAAGCTCCCACCAGCACTATGGCAGCGGTCCCAACGGCGGAAGCGATGCTCGAAGAATCTGCGCCGCCCCCGGAGCCGGAGAAAGAAGAGGCCGAGGATGAGGCGGATTTGGAGGTGACGTCTGAGGCTGAGCCTTCACCGGCCCCGGCTATGGGCGGTGGCGGCCCGATCACCGAGGCGGCCCGATTGGCTCCGACCCCCGTTATAACTGTGACGGAGGAGCTGCTTGAGATACCGACCGTCCCGATTGAGGCCTCACCGGTTCCGGAGGAGACGGTGGGTGTTGCAGAGGCCGTACCCGGAGAGCCAGCGGTCACTCCGACCGCTTTCATTGGAGAGGAGGAAGGGCCATCCTCTCTGGTTTGGCCGTGGCGGGCGCTGGAGGTGGCCTTGGGCCTCGTGGCGCTCAGTTTAGCCTTTATCACCATCCGGGCTTGGCGTGCCCGCCACTAGGAGGCGTCGATTTGGCCCAACACCTTAAACTGAACTATTGTCCCCAGTGTGGTCACGCGCTCGAGGATCGGGAAGCCTTCGGGCGCGTGCGGCGTTTCTGTCCCGCTTGTGACAAATTCATATTTCGCGAGCACAAAGTGGCCGCTGGCTTGCTCGTCGAGCGGGATGGCGCAGTGCTCCTCGTCCGGCGGCGCTTTAACCCTCGTCGGGGGATGTGGTCCTTCCCCGCTGGCTTCGTCGATTTCGGCGAGGACCCCGCCGCTGCAGCAATGCGCGAGTGCTACGAGGAGACGGGTCTGGAGGCGGAGGTGACCGGGTTGCTCGATGTCATCGCCGCAAATGATCATGGAGACGCCGACCTTGTCATTATCTATCGGGCCCGTGTGGTGGATGGCGCTTTGAGCCCCGCCGATGACGTGGACCGGGTCGCTTTTTTCCCCCTCGACGAACTTCCCCCTTTGGCTTTCCGCACCACCCAGATGGCAATTGAGAAAGTGTAGGCCCACGGGCCTTCCCTCTCCTTATGAAGGGAGAGGGTTAGGGTGAGGGTGCCAAAGGGCAATGCCGAACCGCTCCCTGCGGCCTACCCATCCCTTCACCTCCAACCATTGCAGGTGACCGATGACCTCCGAGAGAGCGAGGAAATAGTTGACCAGATCGAGGTTGGGGAAGAGCACTTCGACGATCTCGTGTATGGTGAGCGGCTCTTCTCCCAGTATCTCCAGAATGCGGCGGGCCCGTTTCTCGTGGAAGGCCAGCCGCTCTTGGATCAGTGCGCGATGGTCGGTGATGGGCGGTCCGTGACCGGGTAGCGCCAGCGCGACTTCGAGCTGGGCCACGCGGCGCAGTTGGGCCATATACTCCACCAGACGACGCGGACGCTCGCTCTCGCCCGGTGGGGGCGGCTCGACGGTGGGGTTGGAGGAGATATCCCGCAGTAAGTGGTCACTGGAGATGAGCAGCTCGCGCCGGGGCTGGTAGAGGCAGATCAGATCGCCGGTGTGCCCCGGTGTGTGGAGCACGCGCCAGTCCTCCGCGCCTAGCCGGAGCGAATCGCCATCCGTCAGCGAGCGGTCGGGGCGGAAGTCCTCGGCGTAATGGCTCATACCCCGTCCTATGCCTGCCAATTTGAGAATCCTCTTCACCGGCACGCCTGACCAGCGCATCATCTGCCCGTAAAAGGCCATTTTTCGCAATCCGCTCCCGTCGTTCGAGCGGAGGGGGCTGTCGACGTGGGTCACTATCTCGGCGCCTGACTTTTGGGCCAATTCCGCCGCCAGCCCATAATGATCGGCGTGGGCGTGCGTGATGATGATGCGCTCGACCTCCTCGATCCGCCGCTCTCTTTCGGCCAAAGCCGAAGCGAGCGCCTCGCGGGTGGAAGCGTGGTGGGGGCCTGTGTCGATCAAAGTCAGCGGTTTCCCTTCCGCCAGATAAACGTTCACCGGGCCGACGGGGAAGGGTGTGGGCAAGGATAGCGTGTGGAGATAGCCGGGGATTTTGGAATCGTTCATATCGGTCATGACTTTATGAGCGGGATGAGCGGGCTCAGGGCTTGCCCTTGACGAGGATGGTCCAGCTTCCCTTCTGCACCGTCTCATCGCGCTGGTTGAGGACGACGACGTCGAAGATGACGAAGCCCCCGCCCATGCGCGACACTGCTTTCTTCCGCTTGACCTCGAAGCGGGCGCGGATGGTGTCGCCGAATTTTATCGGCTTGCGGAACTTCCATTCCAGCGCGGTGAAGGCCTCGACGGTGCCCTCGGCGAAGCCTACGCGGGAAGCCAGCCCGCTGGTGACTGAAAGCCCCAGCAGCCCGTGGGCGATGCGTTCTCCGAACATCGTCTCCTCCGCGAACTCGGCATCGGTGTGGAGCTGATTGTAGTCGCCGGAGAGCCCGGCGAAGCGCATCACGTCGCTCTCGGTGATGGTGCGTGCGGGAGTCTCTATGGCGTCGCCGATATCGAATTCCTCGAAGTAGCGTCCGCGCGGTCGGGTTTGGTCGTTCATTTGTTCACTCCTTGGGTGTGGTTGCAAGTGGCAAGTTGCAGGTTGCAAGTTGCAGGTTGGGTGGCTTCGCGCACTCGCGAATTCTAGCATTTTCAGGCCAGTGGCGCAACTTCACAGTCTGTTGGGGATACGGTATAATCCATGTTCCGATTTTTTCGCTGAGATATAGCTGAGGTGTTGAAACCAGGGAGGGAGAATGAGCAGTCAAGTTTATTTCGCATCGGCCAGGGCGAGGCATTGGGATTACAGCGCCAGCCAGGTAGCCGGGCTTGAGCGTTTGATCGAGAGGATGGGATTCGATAAAGCGATTGAGGAAGGGGAGTATGTGGCCATCAAGACCCACTTCGGGTCGGAGGGGGCGCATCGCATCGTGCGGCCGCGTTTCTTGCGCGTGCTGGCCGACGCGGTCAAGGCGGTCGGGGGCAAGCCCTTTGTCTGCGACACAGTGCGCATCCGGGGCTGGGATTACCTGGAGGTGGCTAATCAAAACGGCATCAATCCGCAGTCGATGGGCTGTCCGGTGATTATGGCGGATGGGCTTTTTGGCTGTGACAGTATCCAGGTGGAGGCGGGGCCGGTGCTGGACAAGGTACGGGTGGCCTCGGCCATCTACGACGCGCCAGCGATGATCGTCGTCAGCCATTGCAAGGGCCACATCGAGGCCGGCTACGGCGGCGCGATCAAGAACCTGGCGATGGGCGGCGTGGCCGGGCGTCATCGCAGCGGCGAATGGAAGGAAGCGCGGGGACATCTGCACGCCGCCGGCGCGGAATCCGCCGTCATTCGGGATGAGGAGCTTTGCACGATGTGCCTGCAATGCTTGCACGTCTGCCCCACCGAGGCGATTCTGGAGGAGGATGGAAGCCTGGTGGTCGATGACGAGAAGTGCTGGCGCTGTGGTCGCTGTGAGCGGGTCTGTCCAGAGGGCGCGATCAAGCTCCAGAAGCGCGGTGAGGATGAGTTCCAGATGGCGCTGGCCGAGGGGGCCCAAGCGGTGCTGCGCACCTTCGAGCCGGGCAAGGTTTTGTACTTCAACTTCGCGCTGGAGGTGCAGCCGGAGTGTGATTGCATGCCGATGGCCGACACGCCGCTGGTGCAGGATCAAGGTATTTTGGCCGCCCGTGACATCGTGGGCGTGGAGCAGGCGACTTTGGATCTGATCAACAGCGCGATCCCGCTGCCGGACTCGCTGGCTGATGATCGCAGCGTGAAGCCGGGCGAGCGCGTCCTGCCCCGCGCGTTGGGCGTGGATGGGCAACTGCACGTGGACGCGGCGGCGCAGATCGGGCTGGGCAGCCTGGAGTATGAACTGGTCGAGGTATGATGACGGTTGAGTGAGGCGAGGTTGATATGTTGAAGAAGGTGCGCAAAAACCTGGGCATTTTATGGAGCCGCTTGTACCGTCAGGGATTTCGGGCCACCGCGCTATGGGCGGCGGATCATCTGGTGCGCGTCGTCACCGGCGCGCCGATCTGTCGCCTGAGCGAGATCGCGCCGGGCTTGCACGTCGGTGGACAGTATCGCAGACGTGGCTGGGCGAGGTTGCGGGAGCGAGGGGTCACGGCGGTTGTGAACTTGCGCATCGAGTTCGACGATAACGACGCCGGCATCGCGCCGGAGCGTTACCTCTACCTCCCGACGGTCGATGACGAGCCGCCGACGCTGGAGCATTTGCGTGAGGGTGTTTTCTTCATCACCGAGGAGATCGAACGGGGCGGCGGGGTCTACATCCATTGCGGGGCCGGGGTGGGGCGGGCGCCGACGATGGCGGTGGCCTACCTGGTCAGCACCGGCCTGACTCCCTCGGAGGCCTGGGAGAAAGTTCGCGCGGTGCGCCCCTTCATCCGCCCCAAAGCGGGGCAAATCGAGCGAGTTGCGAATGGCGAATGGTGAATGGCGAACATCATTCTCCATTCTCCATTCTCCATTCTCCCATTCTCCATTCTC
>CAZDYW010000146.1:0-1139 GCA_964509655.1 uncultured Anaerolineales bacterium | reverse complement strand
CCATTCTCCATTCTCCATTCTCCCATTCTCCATTCTCTCAAGGCTGGAAGCGGAAGAGGCAAACGTCGCCGTCTTGTACTTTGTAGGCGCGGCCTTCGACGCGCACGAGACCGCGTTCGCGGGCTGTTTGCCAGTCACCGGCCTCTATCAAGCGCTCGAACTGGATCACTTCCGCGCGGATGAAGCCCTCTTCCATCTGGCTGTGGACTTTGCCGGCGGCCTGGGGTGCTGGTGTGCCGCGTGGAATGGGCCAGGCTCGCACTTCTTCTCCACCCGTGACGGTGAAAAAAGTGATCAAGTCGAGCACTTTGTAGCCCGCGCGGGCCATCGACTCCAGTCCAGAGTGTTCCAGTCCGACCTCGGCGCGGTACTCGGCGGCATCCTCTGGCGGCCAATCGCCCAGATCAGACTCCAATTGTGCGCAGAGCACGACGTGAGAAGCACCCTCTTCTTCGGCCAGTCTGGCGACTTCCTCGGCCAGCGGTCCGCCTTCGGGCAGGTCATCTTCGGCGACGTTGGAGATGTAGACACGCTTTTTATCGGTCAGCAATTGCAACTCACTTGCCAGCGCGGGCCTTAGCCCTCCACGGGCCACCCAGCCGGAGGCTCGTTCCCCGGCCTCCAGGCGTTCGCGCAGTTCACGCAGCAATTTCAGTTCATCGGCGTAGTCGCGCGGCTTCGATTTCGCGGCCGAGCGCACCTTGCTCAGCCGCCGCTCGGTCACCTCCAGATCAGCCAGAATCAACTCCAGATCGAGCACTTCCACGTCGCGGATGGGGTCCACATCTCCCTCGACGTGGGCTATATCGGGGTCGGGGAAACAGCGGCAGACCATCGCAACAGCGTCCACGGTGCGGATGTGGCCCAGGAACTGGTTGCCCAGCCCCTCGCCCCGGTGGGCGCCGCGCACCAGGCCGGCGATGTCCACGAATTCGACGGCGGCCGGTGTCGCCCGCTTCGGCTTGATCATCCGCGCCAGCACATCGAGCCGTGGGTCAGGGACCGGCACCACGCCGCGATTGGGCTCGATGGTGGTGAAGGGATAAGATGCCACAGCCGCCTCGGCCTGGGTGAGTGCGTTAAAGAGCGTAGATTTCCCCACGTTGGGCAGCCCTACAATGCCGATTTGCAGTGCCATT
>CAZDYW010000145.1:0-6977 GCA_964509655.1 uncultured Anaerolineales bacterium | reverse complement strand
CGATGCCTGCAACTTGCCCTTCGACGATGATCTTTTCGACGCAGCCATCAGCGAGTCCGTGGCTACGTTCATCGAGAATAGACAGAGGATGATCAGCGAGTGTGCAAGGGTGACTGGGGAGGGCGGCTACGTGGGCCTGAACGAGGAGACCTGGCTAAAGACGCCACCGCCGAAACTGGCCGATTTCGCCACCCGCACCTGGGACATTCCAGCCGACATCCCTAGCGCTGACGGCTGGCGGAATCTTTTGGAGAACGCGGGGCTGAGCAACATCGTCGTGAGGACGCACAAGGTAAAAGCCCAACGGGAAGCCACCCAGATCAAGCGCTACCGCCTGGGCGATATGGTGAGGATGTTCACCAGAACGCTGCGCCTCTATATCACAAGCCCGGCGTTCAGGGAGTATATGGCGGAAAGGCAAATGCCCAGCGATATGTTCGACTACTTGGGTTATACGGTCCTAGTTGGGAGGACGTGAGGAGCGCGTGATGATCTTCAAAAACCTCTTCCGCCGTAAAGGACGCACCATTCTCACCCTCGTGGGCATCGCCGTCGGCGTGGCCGCCATCGTCGCGCTGGGCGCAGTGGCGCGTGGGATGGAGGCCGGGTTCACCGCGATGACGCGCGGCAGCGAGGCCGATCTGGTGCTCACCCAGGCCGAGGCTATGAGCGCCTTGCTCAGCAGTGTCGATGAAGGCGTGGCCGATGAGCTGCGCACCTGGCGAGAGGTGGAGGCCGTGGACGGCATGCTCTTCGGCAACACTGTGACCGATAACGGTTCCTATCTCTTTTACTTCGGCCACAATCCGGAGGGCTTCGCCATCACCCATTACCGCATCGTCGAGGGGCAGGGGCTGGCCGAAGCTCAAGCGGCTCACGATGTGCGAGGCAAGCCACTGATCCTGGGCCAGCGTGCGGCAGAGAGCATGAAGAAACATGTCGGCGACGCCTTCCGCGTCGGCGAGAGCACTTTCCGCATCGTCGGCATCTACGAGACCGGGGATGGCTTCGAGGATAGCGGGGCCGTCATTCCCTTGAAGGAAGCCCAGACGCTCAAAATTCAACCGCGCCAGGTCTCAATGCTCTACATCAAACTGCGCGATCCCTCCGACGCCGAGCGGCTGCGCACCAAGGTGGAGCGCCGTTTCCCCGATCTCTCACTCTCCACGACGACGGGGTTCGCCGAGCAAGAGCAGATGCTCGGCATCCTGGAGGCGGGAGCGATGGGCATCGCGGGGCTGGCGATTGTGATCGGCGGCATTGGTATGACCAACACGCTCTTTATGTCGGTCTTCGAGCGCACGCGCGAGATCGGCCTGCTGCGCTCGCTGGGCTGGCGACGGCGGCGGGTGATGGGCCTCATCCTGGGCGAGTCTCTGATTCTCGCTCTGTTGGGTGGCATGATCGGCGCCGGGCTGGGCGTGGGCGCGGTCTACGCGATTGGCAAATCCAGCTCTATGCTGGGCATCTTCGGCAGCCAGTTCACGCCCCAGATATTCGGGCGGGCTTTCGTCACGGTGATCGTTCTGGGACTGATCGGCGGTGCTTATCCGGCATGGTGGGCCAGCCATCTGTTGCCCTTGGAGGCGCTGCGCTACGAGGGCGGCGGTGCCCGCGTCAGGCGCCCCTTGTTCGGCGGGATAATGGCCGGGGGGCCGGCGATACGCAACCTTATGCGGCGTCGGACACGCACGGCCTTGACTCTGCTGGGCATCGGGGTGAGCATCGCGGCCATCGTCGCGCTGGGAGCGATGGCGCAGGGCACGAAGTACCTCATGACCGCCATGTTCCGCGCCAGCCAGACCGATCTGCTCGCCATCCAGTCCGGCGTGGACGCCGATTTCAGCGCGGTCGATGAGCACACGGGCGCCCGCATCGAGGCCCGCGATGATGTGGAGGCAATATCGGGCGTCATTATGACTGCCGTCAGCAGCGAGCAAACATCAATGCTGATCCTATCCGGATACAACCCGCGCTCCTTTGCTATCCGCCACTTCCGCATCATTGAGGGGGAACCGCTGACCGGGCGCCATCAAGTCATCGTCGGGAAGCAGGCGGCGGAGCAGATGGGTATAGAGATCGGCGACACGCTGCGTCTGTTGAAGAGCAACTTTCACGTGGTCGGCATCTACGAGACGGGCATCTCCTACGAGGACGTCGGCGTGGTCATCGGGCTGCGCGAGGCCCAGGCGCTCACCGGCAAGCCCCATCAGGTGATGTACTACGCCATCAAGCTCCACGATCCAGGGCGGGCGGAGGCGGTGAAGGAGGAGCTAGAGGCGGCCTACCCGGAACTTGACTTCGCGCTCACCTCGGAGATCGCCGAGAGTATGAGCGACTTCCAGGTGCTGGAGTCAATGGTGAATCAGATTTCCTTGCTGGCGATTTTCATCGGCGGGCTGGGCATGCTGAACACGATGTTGATGAGTGTGCTGGAGCGCACGCGGGAGATCGGCGTGTTGCGTGCGCTGGGGTGGCGCAAACGGCAAGTGTTGGGTATGATTCTGCGGGAGTCTGTGATGCTAGGCGCGGTGGGCGGTCTTCTGGGGATACTTCTGGGGTTTGGGCTCGGCGGGTTGGTATCATTGGTGCCGGGCTCGTGGGGGGCGTTCGATATGGCCTACACGCCACAGATTATCGTGCAGGCCGTCATCGTGGCGCTGGTAGCGGGAGCGGTCGGAGGGATCTACCCGGCCTGGCGTGCGACGCGCATGCGGCCCGTCGAGGCGCTGCGGTATGAGTAGGTTGGTAGATGGAAGGCTAACCGATACAGTAGGCATGTTACGTGGTACGCCCAGCAGCCTGCAACGATGCTCGCGCCATCTCAATGGTTTCAGCCAACGATTCAGGCGCTTTGCGAGTGATGTCTTGTTCTTCGAGGACACGTTTGAGGCTGACTATATCAAGCTCGGCCAGTTCTGTTTCGCTCTCGTAAAGGCCGGCTTCTCGCGCTGCTGTCATCTGCTCTTACAATAAACTGGGTAAACGCAGTGACATCGCTAAAACATCCATTGTGCTCTCCTGTATCTATTGTCAAGAGGGCTTGGTGGCTCTCCTCTGTCTCTGATGAACAGTTTTACACTTAACTTGTGGCTATTATGATAAGGCCTAACACATTGGTCAAGCTAAAAGAAAGGAAAATAATTATGAGGAAGATCATAATTGTAGGATTGGCATTGTTGGCTATGCTGCTTTCCGGCTGTGATATCGGCGCAGAGGAGGCGACGCCGACGATGATGCCAGAGCAAGCTTTCGCGCCGGTCGTCTCCGTCACCGGGGAGGTGAAGCCGAAAACCTGGGCCACCGTCAGTTCCCAGACGGGCGGCGTGGTGCTTGAGGTTTTGGTCGAGACGGGGGATGAGGTCGAGGCCGGTGATCTTTTGGTAAAGCTCGATCCCACCGACGCCGAGCTGGCAGTGCGGCGGGCGGAGATCGCCCTGGAAGCGGCCCAGGGTCAATTGGCGCTCCTGAAAGCCCGCCCCCGCCCGGAGGAAATCAAGGTCGTCGAGGCACAGATGGAGGCCGCGAAAGCCCAGCTTTCCCAGGCCGCCGCTCAACGGGATCAGCTCAAGGCCGGGGCCACGGAGGCGGAGATCGCAGCCGCACAGTCACAAGTGACCTCCGCTCAAGCGGATCGTTTGGCGGCCTACGAGTTCCACGAAGATACGATGAAGTGCTACGAGGTCAAGATACCGGGCAGTGGAGAGAAGACGATCTGTCCGTTGCTCGGCCCGACGGAGGAACGGGCACGCTATCGCTGGCAGGCCACCGAGGAGGAGCTGGACGCAGCTCAAGCCGAGCTCGACGCCTTGACCGCTGGGCAGAGCGACCGCCTCCGTTCAGTGGAAGCGGCGGTTTGGGCCGCGGCCGAAAATGTGGATGTGATCCAGGCCCAGCTAGATGCGTTGAAGGTCGGGGCGAGCGCGGAGGAAATCGCCGCGGCCGAGGCCGAGATACAGCAGGCCGAAGTCGCGTTGGCGAAGGCTGAGGTGGCTTTGGAGCGCACGGAGATCCACGCTCCCATCGCGGGTTCCGTGGGTATGACGCAGGTGCGGGAAAATGAGCTCATCGCGCCCAACCGGACCCTCATCACGCTCGGCGACCTATCGACGCTGCGGGTGGAGACCACCGATCTGGATGAGATCGACGTCGCGCGTGTGGAGCCCGGTCAGCAGGCCGAGGTCACCTTTGATGCCGCGCCGGATCAGGTTTTCACCGGTCGCGTGGCCCGCATTTATCCGATGGCCGAATCTGCTGGCGGCGGCGTCAACTACACCGCGATCATCGAGCTGGAAGAACTGGACCCGGCGATTAGGTGGGGCATGACGGCCTTCGTGGACATCATGTTGGATCAGTAGGCTGGAACCCTACCAAACTTAGTGGAAGGAGCGAGTGATGAGAGAGAAAGTATCATTATCATTGGTCATAATAGCGAGTGTGTTGGCGCTGATACTGGCAGGGTGTGAGAGGATAGCTGAGGAAACGCCGACGCCTGTGCCGGTGGATACATTTGCCTCGGTGGTCTCCGTCACCGGGGAGGTGGTGCCGGAAAAATGGGCTATTCTCAGCCTCCAGACCGAGGGCCGGGTGATAGAGGCGCCGGTGGAGCCGGGAGATGAGATCGCGCCCGGTGATCTGTTGGTGCGGCTCGATTCAACCGATGCGGAGCTGGCAGTGCAGCAGGCGGAAGCCGGGCTGGCGAGTGCGCAAGCGGAGCTGGCGCGGCTGAAAGCGCAACCGCGCCTTGAAGACATCGCTGCGGCAGAGCAAGGAGTCGAGGCGGCCGAAGCGTCTGTCTCTCAGGCGGCTGCCGAGCGGGGGCGCGTGACCTCCGGGGCCATCGAATCTGACATCGCCGCTGCGCAATCCAGGGTGGCCGCGGCCGAAGCCGGTCGCAAAGAAGCCCAGCTTAACTACGATGACGTCCAGGCACAGCGCGACGATGACAAGGTAGACAAATGGGTAAAAGATGAGGCCGCCATTCGCCTGCGTGCGGCGGAACAGGCATTGGAGGCAGCGGAGATAAGTCTCTCCCAGGCTCAGAAGAGCGCCGATGCACAAAAGCGCGAAGTGAACTCGGTGGTGTGGGCCGCCACCTCCCAAAGGGATGTAGCGCAGGCCAGACTGGAGTTGACGCGGGCCGGCGTTCTCGCCGAGCAAATTGCCTTGGCCGAGATCCAGGTCAAACAGGCCCAGGTGGAGCTGGAAGCGGCGCAGGTGCAGTTGGAACGGTGTGAGCTGCGTGCGCCCTTCGACGGCACCATCAGTGAGGTGAACGTCCGGGAGGGCGAGCAGGTCTCGGCGGGCGTTCCTGTTGTTAAATTGGGAGACCTTTCCACGTTGCGGGTGGAGACCACCGATCTGGATGAGATAGACGTGGGGCGGGTCGAGATCGGCCAGGAGGCGGACATCACCTTCGATGCCCTCCCCGACAAGGTCTTCACCGGTCACATCGTTCGTATCTCTCCGATGGCCGAACCCGAGGCCGGCGGGGTGAACTACACCGTGATCATCGAGCTGGAAGAATTGGCCCCGGAGATTAGGTGGGGTATGACGGCCTTCGTCGATATTGAGACAGAGCAGTAGATTCGGGGACTGGAGGAGTGGGATATGAAGAACGATGGGAAGGCTATTGTGGAAACCCGTGATGTGGTGAAAGTTTATGGAGACGGGACGTCTGTGCGGGCCCTGGACGGCGTGACCATGCAGATCGGGCGCGGGGCCTTCGTCTCCGTGATGGGCCCTTCGGGCAGCGGCAAGTCCACGCTGCTAAATATGGTCGGGGCCCTCGACCGGCCCACCGACGGGCAGGTTCTGGTCAGTGGACAAGATCTCGCTCAGGTGCGCAATCTGGATACCTTCCGCGCCCAACAGGTGGGCTTCATCTTCCAGCTCCACAACCTGATCCCCACGCTCACCGCCCGCGAGAACGTCGAGACGCCGATGATGGGCCAGCCTATCGGTCGAAGGAAGCGTAAGCGAAGGGCCAAGGAGCTATTGGGGATGGTCGGGCTCGGACATCGGCTGGATCACTTGCCCAATCAGCTTTCCGGCGGGCAGAGGCAGCGCGTCGCCGTGGCGCGAGCGCTGGCGAATGAACCGACGCTGATCCTGGCCGATGAGCCCACGGGCGATCTCGACAGTGAGAGCGGCGCGGAAGTGATAGCACTGATGAAGCGGCTCAATGAGGAGTTGAACACCACCTTCATCATCGTCACCCACGATCCGGCGGTGGCGCGGGAGACGGAGCGCATTCTGATCATGCGGGATGGTTGCATCGTGTATGAGCACGAGGTGGGCACTCCCTTCGAGGAAGATCTGGCCGCGTTCCGGCGCTCCGAGCTAGGGCAAGCGATTATGGATTTTCAGTATCCTCAAGCGGATCGAGTGCCTCGGGATGAGCGCCATGTCGACTCTTCAGAATCCTCTCTTCAAAGGGATGAGAGGATTCTGGAGAATTTCGGCCCCGACGAGATCGCCGCGCTGCGCAAATTGCTGGAGGATGTAGCGTGAGCGATCCTCACTCGGCCAGGCGTGCGCTCAACGTGATCTCCGTGCCCGCCAAGGCCTGCGAGACTGGGCAGCCCGTCTTGGCCGCGCGGGCGTGCTCCAGGAAAGCGGTCTCGTCGATTCCGACCACCTGCGCCGTGACGTCCAGCTCGATCTGGGTGATCTTCCAGCCGTCGCCGACTTTGTTGATATGCACCTGAGCGGTCGTATCGATGCGGGTTGGAGGATGACCGGCGCGAGTCAGGCTGGCCGAGAGCGCCATTGAGAAACAGCCGGCGTGAGCGGCTCCGATCAGTTCCTCCGGATTGGTGCCCGCGCCATCCTCAAAGCGCGAAGCGACTGAATACGCGCCCTCAAAGGCCCCGCTGCCCAAGGCCATTCTTCCCTTACCTTGACCGATACTCCCTTCCCAGGTTGCGTTTGCGGATCGAGTTGTCATCTCTGCCTTCCTCTCTCAACTGCACCGC
>CAZDYW010000144.1:0-6996 GCA_964509655.1 uncultured Anaerolineales bacterium | reverse complement strand
CCTTCGTAACTACCTTATAATCAAATTCAATCGAAGGGAAGCAGAAATCACAGCAAGCCAGATATCATCAGATGATTCTGGCATGCTGTAATCTGCTATATCTCCCGAACGTCAAGTACTTCTTCTACCATAGGCTCGACGGCTTTCACTAAATCCTCTTTGGATATATCAGCCGCCTTGAGAGTACATACCCAAGTACTGGGATCCGGACCTTTGGAAACATTGACCGATAGAATGAGGCCACCCTCCTCTGCAATCGCCGTGCTGATTACGGCAAGCGACCCCTTAAGGTAAGGGGCAATGGCTGTCAGACGAATGCCCTTTCGCTGCCCACTAAAAACTTCGAGCAGGGCCTTGAGTAGATCGGTCTCCGTGACGATGCCAACTAGTTTGTCATCCTCTACCACAGGCAAGCAAGTAGTCCTATTTTCAACCATCAGCTTGGCCGCTTCTTCCAGGGGAGAATCAGGCTGCACCGACGGTACACATCGAACGCCTACCTGCTCCACGCGATGCTGTCGTTTCATTACTCCCGGCGATTCCGCCTCCGAGAGGAACAACTCCAACTCGGCACGAGACACGACACCAACTATATTAGAATCCGTGTCCACGACCGGCAGATGTCGGAACCTCCCGCTCTTGCAGATAGCTATACCCGCTAACGGGTCGCTATCTGGCCTAAGAGTGACGGGGTTATGCGTCATACAGTCTCGCACAAACATAGCAGGCCTCCACTGTCTTACGACAGCTCTAAGCGGTCCCCTCCATTAGAAACGAGGGTTAGATTTCCCGAACGTCCATCACTTCCACTACCAGAGGTTCAATGACCTCCAGCAACTCATCCTCGGCCATATCAGTCACTTTAAGCGTGCAGCCCCAATTGGAGGGGTCTGTGCCCTCGAAGACATTAAGGGCCAAGATAAGCCCACCAGCCTCTGTGATCGCCGAGCTGATCTGGGCTAACGAGCCTTTGAAGTAGGGAGCCAGCACCGTCAGGCGAATCCCTTTCTCGTGTCCACCAAAAAGCTCAAGGAAAGCATTGAACAAATCAGATTCGGTGATTATACCTACAAGTATGCCATCCCGCATAACGGGAAGGCCACCGATCTTGTTATCCGACATCAGACGGGCAGCTTCCTCCAAAGGACATTCTTCTGTAACAGTGATCACGTCCTTGGTCATAGTCTCCTCCACAGTCACTTGAGAAAGCAGATAAGTGACTTCCCACATACTTAGAGACGTGACCGAAGATGGAGCAGCATAAAGAAGGTCATCATACGTGACGATGCCAACTAGCTTATCCTTCTTGTCCAACACCGGGAAGCGCCGTACTTTCTCCCGACGCATCCACTCCAACGCTTCCGCGATTGGAAGGTCGGGCTTAACCGTAATAGGATTCTTTGTCATTCTGTTACCAACGAGCATTGCCTCACCCTCTCCTTAACTTAAACTCAACAGCGAATTTATGACCATTCGGTCAGGAATTACTCATTCTCCTCGACAAACGTGCGCAATTGACGCGCCGTCGTTTCATCCAACGGCGGGGCCTCATGTTCTTCCAACAAGCTCTGACAACGCTGATGTGCCAGGTCCACGGCTCTCAGCTGACCGCTACCCATCCAGGCCTCCAAGCCACCCCGATCAGATACTGCGGGCGTCCAGAACTCGCTGCGGCAGCGCTTGACAGTGTGCATCTCCGTCAAGTAGTTGCCTCCCGCTCCGACGTTCGCGATGACATCGTAGGCTAATGTCTCGGGCTCGACTTTTATGCCATTTTCATATCGACGCATCATACCACACAGTTCATCGTCCAACACGAACTTCTCGTATGAAAAGGCGAGATAGGAACTGAGTATGCCAGCCGCGTGAAGGACAAAATCAACGCCACTATTAACCGTGGTCAGCAGACCAAACATAGCCTCATAGCCTGCTTGAGCATCGGGGAAACTAGCATCACTCAGCGCGCCGCCGCTGCGCGAAGGGAGACCATAATGGCGGGCCAGTTGCGCATGTGCGCTTATCATCAGGGAGAGCTCTGGACTACCGATAGCCAGCGCCCCAGTCCTCATATCGATGTTAGTCGAAGTGGAGCCGTAGAGAACTGGCGTGCCAGGACTGACCAACTGGGTCAGTGCGACGCCGGCGAGCAACTCAGCATTCTGCATCGCCAAAAGCCCAGCCAGCGTGATCGGGCCGGTGGAGCCAGCCATAGCCAGCGCAGCAATAATGACTGGTTGTTGCCATTCAGCATATTTCAACAAAGCTCTGAGCATCTCATCGCTATAGCTCAACGGGCTAAGACTGTTAATCAAACCAACTGTCACCGGCTGCGATTTTACTACATCCTCGCCGAAGAGGATGGAAGCCATCTCCATAGTGTGAATGGCCCCAACGTCTCCTTCGGCACTACCGATGAAGGCCTTATCAGAATTGAGCATATTGGCCAACAGCATGTGCAAGTGAGCAGATCCCGATGGCACGTCTGAGGGCTCCACCATAAGATGCCCACTCATGTCCTGATTTGGCAAAGCGTCGGCCAATCGCACTAGATTCTCATAATCCTCCATCATCGGTTCGCGCTTACCGACCTCGTAATCAACGAGGAATGGAGCGCCATAGGCCGGGGCGAAGACAGGGCTGCCATCGCCAACGGTAACGCTCTTTTCTTCATCACGAGCGTGAATAGTAAACTGCTTCGGGACGGTCTCTAGAGCATCCATCAGTTGTTGCTCTTCGAGATAGACCATCTGCCCGTCAGTCCTGGCGCCATGCTTTTCAAAAGCAGCGATAGCGTCCTCGTGAGGGAAACGAACCCCCACCTCAGCCAGCACTTTCATACTCGTATTGTGGATATTCTCAATATCATCAGGGGAGAGAAACTCTCGCCATTGATCAAGCATAGGATGATACTCCTTTACTAGGTTTGTAATGTGGGGAGAACGAGACCTGCATAGGGCATGATTATGATGCTAGCTCGTTCATCGTAGTTCTCTAATGCAGCATCACAAGCTTTCTGCAAGTCAGTAGCATGATCAAGATGAATATCAGCCAGTTCATCACCCGTCATGCCTTCTGTCACAATGATTATCCGACAATCCATCTTGTGTAACAACCAGGAAAAGGTGAACAGCACGCACCCTTTCTCGCCTCCCATCTTCTCGTCATCGACAAGTTGACCGATTTCTGTGGGTGTGGGCATCTGACGCATCCAATTGCGGAACTTCTCATGCTCGAAGCCCTCATAGATCCCTTCGTAACAGGCATTGACCATAATCAGCGTCCCACCTGGTTTCAGATAGCGATCGATGCCGCCACAAACTCGTGACCCACCCTGAAACAAACTGACCTCCAAAGCAGAGTCCCCTACCCCGGCGATGAGCACATCCGCCGCTTGGGGTGGGCTAACTTCCACATTGGAGAGCATACAATCTTTAGCAGCTCGATGCGCAGCTACGTGCTCACCGGAAAACACATCCACCAATTGGCGATCCGAATTAAGCACGGTATTGACCAACAGATCGATTCCACTAACAGTTGCGAACTCTTCGATGTCAGCACGAACAGGGTTATCCGGCGGCATGATGCCCATCAGTGAGGCACAACCCAGCTCCATCAGCGGTTCGACGAAAAACTTGTGATTATGATAGATCGCACGCCGACTGGATACACCGGGCATCACGATCTTGCCGCTACCCGACCATCCGGCCAGCATACAAGGCATTACGTTAGTCACACCGATCTTGATATCAGCCTCGGCAAAGCACTGATGCACTTCCACCGGTGTTCCGATCTCAGTCACGCCAAGATTAACCATCACGTCATCGTTGTCGGGATCGTTGGTGCTCACATCGACGCGATCCACCACATCTTGACCGACGTTGTGCACGAGATCATCAGGACTGTCAGGAGCATGCATGCCGCCCCCACTGATCACCGTGATGTGCTCATCGGGTATGCCGATACTATTCAGTTGGTCAAGCAAGATGGGAACAATGAGCTGATTAGGCGTGCTGCGCGTGCGATCAGTCACGGCGATACAAGCTGTCGCACCAGCATAGGCCTTGTCCCCCAAGCCTTGCTCTTCGAAACCAGTCTGGATTGATTCGCGTAGCAACTGACCAGGATCGGATGTCGGCTCCATAGGCTTGGGTAAATAGACGCCTACAAGCTGTTCATCCGGGACATTCAGATCCAAAATCTCTTGACCGCAGGGGACTTGAACGTTCATCAGTGACCTCGCAGGAAACTGCCACCCTCAAGGACAATGCCCTCCTCATAGCGAGTTGGACGTAGTATGTTGTCTTTGGGCTCCATCACACCTGTGACCAAGTCGGCTATGCGCTTGCCCGCAGCAGGTGAGAGCATCACACCGGCCCAGTAACCGCAGTTAAGATAGAAGCCCGGAACCTCGGGCGTGGGGCCAATGAGCGGCTGATCGTCGGGTGTGTAGACGTAGTACCCAGCGCTGGGGTGAACGTCGGCCTTCTTCAGATTCATCGCGACCTTTTCCCAGAAGGGCGTGATGTTAATCAGCTTTTCCAGGACAATGGCCGCGAAGTAGCGGTCAGTGAAAAGGTCCTCAGAAGGGTCATCATCGACCGGTTCGTCGGGATCCACCCAGGCGATGTAGGCCCCACCGGTTTCGGGACGCCAGTAAGAGTCGCGCACGATGTCGATGGTCAGCGGCGCGTCCTCCGGGACCAGGGGCTGCTGGGACAGGAAGACCTTCTGGCGACGCACCGGTTCAAGCGGTAAATCGAGTCCCAACATCTCCCCAACCTTGCCCGCGAAGGGGCCAGCGGCGTTGACCACAGTGCGCGTAGCAATGGTGCCACGAGTGGTCTCTACGCCACAAACACCTTGCTCATCAGTCAGGACATCTATGGCCTTGGTGCTCACCAGGAAGTTCGCATCACAGCCCTTGGCGAAGCCCTGAGTGGTCTCATGCGTCGATAGCCAACCATCATTCTGACGGAAGGTTCCCGCCACGATGGTATCGGATAGGTAGGGGAAACGATCCCGTGCCTCATCACCGGTCAAGAACTCGGAATCGGTCACGCCCAGCTCGTGATGTTTCTCGACCGCCGCCTCCACTTCGTCGATCATATCGGCGTCCTCGGTGACGAAAAGGTAGCCCTGTTGGTGAAGGTCGATGTCGTAGCCGGAGATACCGATCACATCGGCGAAGTTCTCGAAGACCTCGATGCTCTCCTGCGCCAACTCGGACATAGCTGGCTCTGTGAACTGAGCGCGGAAGCTCTCGATGGATTCCGGCGTCGTCAGCGTTGATAACCCATCGCGCATCTCCACCAGCACGGTATCCAGGCCGGCGCGGGAGAGCCAGAAGGCCGTCGCCACGCCTACGATGCCGCCGCCTATGACGACGGCATCGGCTGTCTCAGGGAATGTCTCCTCGGCAGGAATGAAGATTTTGCCCATTTCCTACTGATTACCCCTTAACTTATCCTTCACCCACTTAACCAGCCCGGCCACCCCATCTGGATAGAAGATCATCACCACGATCATCAGCACACCGTAGATCACGAGGTGAAGACCCGGCAACTGCGTCAGGTTGGAGCGCAGTTGTTCGATTATGAACACAAAGGGGAAAGCAACGAGCATACCACCCCACATACTGCCCCGTCCGCCGATGTAGGCCAGCGCTAACACCTCCACCGTCTTGGAGGTATGCATCAACGTCTTCGGCGTCAGAGAGCCAAAGTAGTGAGCGTAGAACCCGCCCAGCCAACCAGCGAAGAGACACGACATGGCGAAGTTCAAGACGCGATACTTGGTAGGGTTGATGCCGGAGGCCTTGGCGGCGGCGATGTTCTGACCAATGGCCTTGAAGGCCAGGCCGTACTTGGAGCGGGTCACCAGCCTGAGAAGAACGTAGGTGACCAACATCATCGCCAGGATGATGTAGTAGTAGGGCAGGTTCGAGGTCGTCTCCAGCAGGCTCCGGGGGTTCATACCCAGCGGCCCACGGGTTAGTTCGGTCAAGTTACGCACCAGGCCCATGAGCGCAATGCCCACGAACCAGGCCATCACTGCGGCGAAGATGCCCTCCAGGCGCAGCGTCAGCCATCCCAATCCCAGACCCACCACACCGGCCAGGATCGCGCCGATGAAAATACCAATCCAGGGGCTGATGCCGGGCTGTACGGCCAGCACCGGCGAGGTGTTAGCCAGAATGCCCGAAGTGTAAGCCCCGAGCCCTAGGATAGCGGCAAAGCCAAAGTTCACCACCTGAATGTAACCTGCCGTGAAGTCAAAGGCGGCGGCCTGAGCGGCGAGAAAGGCCCCCATAATGAGCCAACGTACCATATGCTCCTGGTTGAATGGGGGGACCAGGGGCAAAAGTGCCACGATAATCAACAACGCAGCGCCCAGCGGCGTGAAGCCGATGCTATGCAAAAAGGACACCACTGAGCTAGTGCTTCGCTTCTGTTTCATCTCTGTCATAGTTTAACTCCCTTTAGGCGCTCCTGATCTTGGACCCAAAAATACCAAGGGGAACGACGAGTAGCACCGCAATCATCACTGCCGTGGGGATGACATCAGCCCACGAAATGCCGAAGAATTGCTGCGTCGCCGTCTGCAATACGGCCACGATGAAGCCGCCGACGATGGCGCCGACTACGTTACCTAGACCGGCCATCATCACCACGTACCAGGCGTAATAAAGCGGTTTCAAACCTACAGTAGGATAGGCCTGGAACATAAACAGGAGGCTTGCCCCTGATATAGCGGCCATCGCCGTAGCCAGAGCAAAGGTCAACGGGAAGATGAAATTCAGGTTAATGCCCATCATCTGCGCGCCCAGTTCGTCCTGCGAGACTGCACGGATCGCCCGTCCTGTCCGTGTGCGGCGCAGGAAGAACCACAAAGCGGCGATGGATATCACCGCGACGAAGAAGGCAACCACACGATCAACGGCCATCGTTACACCGAAGATATTCAGCGGTTTCACATCCCAGTAGCGAGGAATGCCCC
>CAZDYW010000143.1:0-6999 GCA_964509655.1 uncultured Anaerolineales bacterium | reverse complement strand
TTGGACATATCGCCGCATTTGTGCTATAAATAGACGCGCGAAAGTCAGCTTGCTTGACGGTGGACGGAAGTTTTTTGGACGTCCACAAAATTTTATTACAAATCAAGTTACATAACAGGAGGTAAAGAGATGAAGGTTACTATCGATCGCGAAGAGTGCATCAGCTGTGGGGCTTGCTACGCCGATTGCCCAGAAGTCTTCGAGGAGAATGAGGACGATTTCTTCAGCCAGATCGTTGAAGAGTATCGGGTGGATGGCGACCTCGCCGTCGGAGAGGTGCCGGAGGATCTCCGAGAGTGTGTGGAAGACGCAGCTTATGGTTGCGCTGTCGAAGTCATCCAGATTGAAGACTAGCTGACGCTGCTTCGCAAGTGCCGCTTTCCACAGAATAGCGGTCATTCACCTACCATCAGGGCGGGTGAATGGCCGCTTTTTTGGGTTTGATGTCTTGACAGGTACTTGCTTTGCGGTATAATAGCTTTCGGTCGGCCCGCTAGCTCAATTGGAAGAGCAGGGGCCTCTTAAGCCCTTGGTTACAGGTTCGAGTCCTGTGCGGGTCATTTTTAGGATGGGGTGCGACCACCGAATATATAAAAATCAGTTTTTTTGAGGAATGTGACGCGATTTTGACCCAGCAGCTACATCTGCTGGGTCAATTTTTTAGGTGGCGCTGTTGGATGTGGTATATCGATTATTGTAGCGGACGCAACTAAAGTGCAGCGGTGGTGTTTTTATGAGTGAAGTTTTGTCGCTCTCCATTGATGACGCGGCCGCTCAGTCGGAGCACATAGGCGGGTGAATATGCACGAGGAGAGCGAGTCGAACCTCATAGCTCGGGCTAAAGAAGAACCTGAAGCTTTTGGCATTCTCTACGAGCGGTACGTCGATAAGATCTACAACTACATCTACTATCGCACCGGCGACCGCCAGAACGCGGAGGACTTGACCGCACGCACTTTCTATCGTGCGCTGAAGCATTTCCCGCGTTATGAAGATCGCGGGGCGCCCTTCTCGGCCTGGCTGTATCGTATCGCCCATAATTTAGTGGCTAACTGGCATCGCAATCACAGTCGACGGCAGATGGTATCTTTGGAGAGCCTGGTGCTGAGAGCGCCGCGTGAGAAGGGGCCGGAGCCTTCGCTTGAGAAACTGGATGAGGAAGGTGTCTTGCTCCAGGCCGTCCGCCGATTGCCGCCAGATCGTCAGCAGTTGATCATCCTCAAGCACGTCGAGCAGATGACCAACGCCGAGATCGGGCAAGTGATGGACCGCACGGAGGGCGCGATCAAGTCGCTTTATCACCGGACTTTGGTGGCGCTGCGCGAGGATTTGGCTGATGAGTGGGAGGAGTTGCAATAATGGACGAGGAGCGAATGACCGAGGCTCTGTCCGCATACGTTGAGGGGGTGAGTGAGGGCTCTGGGCTTGAACTGCCGGTCAAGGAGCGGGAGCAGATGGTCCCATTATTCCGTTTGGCCGACCAGTTGCAGAGGACGATGCGCCCAGTGGAGCCTTCGCTGGCCTTCGTGCGCAGTTTGCGCGACGAACTGGAGAAAGAGGCTCAGCGCCAGATTGTGCTGAGGAAGCGTAAGCGGCGCTTCGCGATGATCGGAGCGGCCGCTGTTGGCTCCGTCGTTTCCGTAGCCTCACTGGTGGGAGCCATTGTCGTACTGGTGCGCTGGCTGCGCACTAGGACACAGACCCATCAGGCTTCAGCAGCGTAAAGTGGACCGCTATTTATTCTCAACCTGCCTCCTCTCCCTATTTCCGAGGAGAGGGGGCTTTGTTGTCCCTCTCGCTGAAGGCTTGACTTCTCCACTGGCTGGGGTATGATTCAACCCGGTCAATTTGTAAGTTGAGTGTTATTGTATGTTATTTGTAATTCTTCACTGGAGTTAGCCACATGAGAATTCTCGTCACCGGCGGCGCCGGTTTCATTGGATCTAATCTGGTCGACGTCTTGATGGAGCAAGGCCACGAGGTCACTGTGCTCGACAACCTCTCCGTGGGCAAGGTGTCCAACATCGAACATCATCTGTCGAGCGAACAGTTTCATTTTGTCAATGGTTCAATCCTCGATCTCAGCACACTGGAGCGGCTGATCCGTCAGACCGATCTGATATATCATCTGGCAGCCGTGGTCGGCGTCAAGTATGTAGTCGAGGACCCGCTGCAAGCTATTATCACCAACGTGCGGGGTACGGAGAACGTGCTTGAACTGGCCTTCAAGTATTGGGTGCGCACGGTAGTCGCCTCCAGCTCCGAGGTCTACGGCAAGTCGACGCAGGTGCCATTGCAAGAGGATAGCGACCGATTGCTCGGTCCCACTACCGTTGGGCGCTGGTCATACTCGGATGCCAAGGCCATCGACGAATACTTCGCCCTCGCTTATGCCAAGAAGGGCCTGCCGGTCAGCGCGGTGCGTTACTTCAACGCCTATGGTCCGCGCCTTGATCCCAAGGGATATGGGAGCGTCATCGCCAAGTTTATGACCCAAGCGTTGCGCAACGAACCCCTGACGGTCTACGACAACGGAGAGCAGACCCGCTGTTTCACCTTCGTCGGCGACACCATCGAGGGCACCATTCGCGCCGCCACTCTCCGCGAGGCGGTCGGACATGTCTTCAACATTGGCTCCAGTCGTGAGACCAGCATCAATGAACTAGCGCGTTTGATACTGGAATTGACAGGATCAGAGGCGGAGATCGAGCATGTGTCCTACAGTGCTGTCTACGGCTCCAATTTTGAGGAGACCCGCCGACGTGTGCCGGATGTCAGCCGCGCTCTGGACGTTTTGGGCTTCGAGGCTCAGACTCCCTTCGACGAGGGGCTGCGACGCACACTGGCCTGGTTTCAGGGATCAGAGGAAGTAAATAGGGGGGATTGGAATGAGTGAAAATTCAACTAGATTGAGTGCTTTTTGTGACAAGGTTTTGGAGATGGGCTGGCTGCTGGCGGTGATCATCACCCCGCTTTTTTTCAACGTTTATTCCAGCCGTGTCTTTGAGCCGGATAAGTTGACCACGCTGCGTACTCTCGCCCTCGTTATGGCCGCTGTCTGGTTGGTCAAATTCATCGAGGAGCGGGTTCATGGCCAGAAGGAGATCGGCATCAGCTGGCAAACACCCCTGGTCTATCCCACGCTTTTCACCGTCGCGGTCTATTTGATCAGCACGGTGCTCTCCGTGGCGCCGAGCACCAGCTTCTTCGGCTCCTACCAGCGCTTGCAGGGCACATATACCACATTGGCCTACATCGTGATTTTCCTCGTGATCCTTCAGGGCATGCGCACCCGCGCCCAGCGTGACCGATTGATCAGCGTGGTGATCATCAACAGCTTGCCCATCGCCCTCTACGGCCTCATCCAGCGCAATAAACTTGATCCGCTCCCTTGGGGCGGTGACGTGACCCGCCGCGTGGCCTCCAATATGGGCAACGCCATCTTCGTCGCGGCCTATATGATCATGGCCGCGCCGCCCACGCTCTCCCGCATCGTGAACGCCTTCCGCGCTATTCTGAACGACGAGGATACCGGTGCTGCCGACATGCTCCGCGCCGCGGCCTATATCTTCATCTTTATGGTGCAGTTGATCTCCATTTGGTACACTCAGAGCCGTGGCCCGCTGGTAGGGCTACTGGCCGGGCTGGGCGTCTGGGTGCTTCTGGGTATGCTGGCGCTGCGACGCAGTCTCAAACGCCGCACCTGGCGC
The DNA here is from genome assembly GCA_964509655.1 of uncultured Anaerolineales bacterium. Lineage (GTDB taxonomy): Bacteria > Chloroflexota > Anaerolineae > B4-G1 > B4-G1 > CAZANJ01. Next base: position 3,289 of record CAZDYW010000143.1, on the reverse strand, counting down.
GGGATGTGGGCCGGCGCCTTGGCGCTGGTCGTAATCGTGGTCGTCGGTTTCCTGATGGTCAACCTCTATCCCCCGCTCAACGAGTGGGCTGTGGAGCAGTCTTGGGGCCGCGTGGCCCGCGTGCTCCAGTATGAGGGCGGCACCGGTATGGTGCGTAACCTCATCTGGCAGGGCGGGCTCGATATGATCCTGCCCCATGAGCCAATCGAGTATCCGCCGACCGACGCTCATCCCCAGGGCCATCGCGATCCTTTCAACGCCATGCGCCCGCTGGTCGGCTATGGCCCAGAGACGATGTACGTGGCCTACAATTCCTTCTATCCGCCGCTGCTGGGCCATTACGAGTCCCGTACCGCCTCACCTGACCGATCCCACAACGAGACGCTGGATTCGCTGATCATCACCGGCCTGCTGGGCTTCGTCGCCTACGTCTGGCTTTTCGGTGGCATCTTCGCCTTCGCGCTGCGCCAACTGGGCGTATTGCCCGACGACTGGCGGCGAAAGCTCTTCTTCGCCCTGCTGGTCGGCGGCGCAATCGTGGCCGTGGCTATCGTCGTCCCCATCATCGGTCCCCATTTCTTCTGCCTGGCGATTCCCATCGGCATGGTCGGAGGGCTGGCGATCTATCTGATCGTCTATGGCTTTTCCGAGTGGGGCGCGGAGGACATCCCGGAGATTCACCCGCGCTTCGTCCTGATGACGGGCCTTCTCGCCGCTATCGTGGCCCACTTCGTGGAGATCAACTTCGGCATCGCCATCGCCGCTACGCGCACTACGTTCTGGGCCTACGCTGGCATACTGGTGCTGGTCGGCACGGGGCTTCTCTCCGAGCGCGACGAGGCGGTGGAGCGCCGCAAGCGTGCGGGTGGAAAGAAGCGCAAGTCCCAGGGGGTCGAGCTGCCCCTGTGGCTGAAGCCTGTCTTGGCTTCGGGCCTGCTCGGTGGTTTCATGCTGGGCACGCTTTCCTTCGATTTCATCACCAACGCCGAGCGTCTCTCCCAACCGATGACCATCATCTGGCGCGCTCTCACGATCCTGCCTGCGCAGGGCAGCCGCACTTCCTATGGCGCGCTGATGATCTTCGCCTTCACTTGGGTGATGAGCGCTGTGGTCTTCGTGGCCCAGATGGCAAAGCGCGGCGTCTTCCGGGAGCGCCCGGACGATTGGTGGCTGGGGGCGTTGTTGTATGCCCTGACCTCGCTGTCGGTCGGATTCTTCTTCGCCGGCGTGCAGGCCGGTCGGCAGGCCTCGCTGGTGCGCTTCCAGGCTCAGACACTGGAGGATGTGCTTCAAGTCGCCGACCACATCGCCGGTGTTATGACTGCTTACTACATTTTCATCTTTATCACGATGATCGTTGGCGGCGTGGTGCTGCTTCTGGGAACACATCAGGCGGGATCGGTGGGCCAGGTCAGTTTGATCTCTATGCTGGTGCTGGTGGTGCTGGCTATCGCCTTGTCGGTGACGACCAATCTGCACCCCATCCAGGCTGACATCATCTATAAGCAGGCGCAGCCATACGAGCGGCAAGGGCAATGGCTGGTGGCCATCGAGCACTACAAGCGGGCCATCGACCGTGCCTCTGTCCTGGGTCTGCACGAGGAGGATTTCTATTACCTCTACCTGGGGCGGGCTTACCTGGAATATGCCAAGCGTCTTGACGATAAGGCCACGCAGAAAGTCGTGATGCGCGAGACGGAGAAGACGCTGACCAAGGCGCGGGAGATCAATCCGCTCAACACCGACCACAGCGCCAATTTGGCCCGTATGTACCGCACCTGGACCGGCATAGCCTCCGACGCCGACCGGCGCCGCGAGTTGATCCAGCTTTCTTCGCAGAACTACGAGATAGCCACTATGCTCAGCCCGCAGAATGCTATCCTGTGGAATGAGTGGGCCATGCTCTATCTCTCCACCGGCAACTTCGAGGAGGCCCAGGAGAAGATCGATTATTCCTTGAACATGGATGACGGCTTCGAGCAGAGCTGGACCATCCAGGCCGATATCTACGCCAACCAGAAGATGATCACCGACGCGGTCGAGGCCTATCACGAGGCGCTGGAGATCTCCCCGAAAGAGGTGGATGTCTGGCTGAGGCTGGGCGATATCTACCGCAACCAGAAGAAGCTGGAGAAGGCGGCCGAGGCCTACGAGGAGGCGCTTGAGTTGAGCCCCAGGCGCACGCAGGTCTGGCGCGTGTTGGGCTCGATTTATGCTCAATCGGGCCAGCTCAATCAGGCCATCGACGCGCTGCAAGAGGCGTTGGCCCGTGCCCCCGAGTCGAATGACGCCTGGGACACCCATCGCATGTTGGCCATCGTCTACAATCAGGCCGGCGACAGCGAGGCGGCGCTCAACCACGCGCAGCAGGCCCTCCAGTTGGCGCCGGAGGATCAGCAGCAAGGGATGCAGCAGTTGGTGGCTCAGTTGCAGGGTAATGGCGGATGATGAATGGCGAATGATGAATAGCGAATAATGAATGTGATTCGCAATTCGCCATTTCATGACCGGAGGTATGTTGATGGGAACAATCACTCGCAACCTGGCGCCCAGAACGAATGCGGCGATAGCGCTTCGGCAATTGATGCGTTCACCCAGGTTGCCTGTGCATGTGCGGGAGCTACAATCCCTGTTGCAGACGGAGCAGGAAAAACGAGAGCGGTTTTACGAGGAGATGTCCGAGCAGCAGAAGATCGAGTTTATCAATGGAGAAGTCATTGTGCAAACACCAGCCCGGTTGCGGCACACCATAGCGAGTAAGAATCTGTTTGCCTTATTGGACGCCTATGTGCGGAAAAACGAGCTGGGCTTTGTGGGATATGAGAAGATGCTCATTACGCTCACCCGCAATGACTACGAGCCGGACGTTTGTTATTTTGGGCCGGAGAAAGCAAAAGCGTTTACGTTGGATCAGATGAAGTTCCCCGCGCCGGACTTTGTCGCCGAGGTTCTGTCTCCCTCGACGGAGGCCATCGACCGCGGCGTCAAGTTCGAGGACTACGCGGCGCACGGCGTGACTGAATACTGGATCGTTGACCCACGCCAAGAAATCGTGGAGCAATATGTGCTGGAGGGTGAGGTTTACGAACTGCTGGTCAAGGTAAAGTCCGGGATTATTCAGAGCGTCGCTGTCGATGGATTCAACGTTGCGGCGCGTGCCATCTTCGCTGGGGCTGAGCAGTTCGCCGGGCGAGGGGTAGATTAAGATGTTGTTCGAGGAAATTGTGCTTGAGCTCTTTATGATTTTTGACCATCAAAATCGGTAATAGCATCCCTCACCCGCTCCCGC
>CAZDYW010000142.1:0-7005 GCA_964509655.1 uncultured Anaerolineales bacterium | reverse complement strand
ACGTTTTACGTCTTTACGTTTCACGCTTCACCTCAGCCTATGGAAAGAACAGGAACTGTCGTAAGAGTCGCTGGTGTGGTCGTCGATGCGGAGTTCCCTTCGGGCGCTCTGCCCAGTATCCACAACGCGCTGCTGATAGAGCGGGATGATGACGTGCCTGAGCTGCTCATCGAAGTGCAAGAGCATCTCGACCCGCATACGGTGCGAGCCGTCGCCATGGGCGGCACGTCCGGCCTGCGCCGGGGCTTGATCGTGCGCGACACCGGTCACCCGATCCGCGTCCCCGTCGGGCGTCCCACGCTGGGGCGAATGTTCAACGTGCTCGGCCGGACCATCGATGACGAGGGACAGATCGAGCACGCTTTGACGCGCCCGATCCACGTCTCGCCGCCGCCGCTGAGTGAGCAGCAGGTAATTGAAACCCCGTTTCTCACCGGCATCAAGGCCATCGATCTGCTGACACCCTACCCGCGCGGTGGCAAGATCGGGCTCTTCGGCGGGGCCGGTGTGGGCAAGACAGTGCTCATGATCGAGCTAATGCGTCATACCATCCGCGAGCATCGCGGCATCGCGCTCTTCGCCGGCGTGGGCGAGCGCAGCCGTGAGGGCAACGATCTCTGGCGCGAGATGCAGCGCAGCGGCGTGCTGGAGAGCACCATCCTCGTCTTCGGGCAGATGAAGGAGCCGCCCGGAGCCCGATTGCGGGTGCCCCTCACGGCGCTGACGATGGCGGAGTATTTCCGCGATCACGAACGCCAGCAGGTTCTGATCTTCATCGACAACATCTTCCGCTACATCCAGGCCGGCGCCGAGGTCTCCGCCTTGCTGGGGCGGCTGCCCAGCACCATGGGGTATCAGCCCACGCTGGAGAGCGAGATGGGGGAGCTACAGGAGCGCATCACGACCACCAGCAGCGGCAGCACCACGTCGGTGCAGGCGGTCTACGTGCCGGCCGATGACCTGACCGATCCGGCGGTCGTGGCCACCTTCGCCCACCTGGACGCGACCACCATCCTCTCGCGCCGCCAGGCCAGCCGGGGCTTCTACCCCGCCATCGACCCGCTGGAATCGAACAGCAACTTGCTCACACCGGAAGGGGTAGGCAAGGCCCATTTCGAGGTCGCCAACGCGGTGCGCTCGGTGCTGGCCCGTTATCGGGAGTTGCAGGACGTGATCGCTATCCTGGGGATGGAGGAGCTGAGCGAGGAGGATCGCGTCACAGTCAAGCGGGCACGGCGCATTCAGCGCTTCCTGACGCAGCCCTTCTTCGTCTCCGAGCCCTTCACCGGCATGCCCGGTCGATTCGTGCCGCTGGAGGAGACGCTGCGCGGCTTCCGCGAGATATTGGAGGGCCACCACGACGATCTGCCGGAACAGGCATTTTACATGGTCGGCTCGATTGATGAGGTCCTGGAGAAAGCGCAGGAGCTCGAGTCTAATGACTAAACTGCTACGCCTTCAGGTGTTGACGCCGGCCGAGACGCTGCTTGAGGCCGAGGATGTGAGCTGGGTGCAAGCCCGGCTGGCCGACGGTTGCGGCATCGGCATCTATCCGGGCCACGCGCCGCTCTTGGCGGAGACGGTCGACGCGCCGCTGCGCTACGCCGACGAGGCCGGTGAGCACACCTTCGACGTGAAGGCCGGAATCTTGCAGATAGATGATCAAAACGGTGTGACCGTTTTCACCAGCGGCATATTGTCTACCTCCTCAGATTCATCCCCGCCCTTGACTGTTGCAGAGGATACGGAGGAGCGACAATTTCAGCGCTTGGCCGAGGAGCTGATCGACAGATTGCAGCAGCGGCCGGAGGATATTCTGGATTTTTACGATGCGGGATGAGCGTGAACTCTGGCGCGAGGCGCTGCGGGCGACCTCGCTGGGCTGGGATCTGGCCCTGCCCATATTCGGCGGCGTGCTGCTAGGGCACGCGCTGGATCGCTGGCTGGGAGGAGGTTATCTTTTCACGCTTGGCTTCCTGATGCTCGGCATCGGCGCGGGCTTCTACAACGTGCTGCGTTCCATCCAGCGTATGGACAAATGCGGGCGCCGCTCTGCCAACCGGAAGAGAGGGGAGGATGAGGGCCGATGATCTTCTGCTGGCTGCTGGCGGGTGGCGCTATCGGCGCTTTGAACGGGGCCAGTCGCCGCTGGACGGTCGCTCGTCTGCGCCCCGAAGCGCCTCGCGCTGCGCTGGGTCTGGTCTGGGGTGGGTTGGCGCTGCGCTGGGGTCTGATCACTGCTTTGTTGATCATCGCCTTGCAGCGTGGCGTCGGCGCCGGTCTTTTGGCTTTCGTCGGGCTTACGCTGGCCCGTTGGGTGATGGTGGTTTGGTTCGGTTTTTCCCCTTCACCCTCACCCTAACCCTCTCCCAGAGGGAGAGGGAACTTTAGGAGATGAATTATGCAAGGATTCTTTCCACAAGAAGTATTTTCGATCTTTGGCGTCGGTGTGCGCGATACGGTCGTCTCGACCTGGGTTATGATGGTCATCGTCATCGCGCTGGGGGTTCTGGTTCGTCGGCGCCGGCCGATGGCTTTGGAGATGTTGCTCGATTTCCTGAGCGATATGGTTTCGAGCATTATGGGGCGCGAGGCCGATCCCTATCTCCCTTTCTTGAGCACATTGGCCGTCTTCGTCGCCGTCGCCAATATCATCAGCCTGGTGCCCGCCGTGACCGCTCCCACACGCGATCTGAACACGCCGGTGGCTTTGGCCGTCGTGGTTTTCTTCTCCGTGCATTACTTCGGCGTGCGTCAGCAGGGGCTTCTCGGTTATCTCAAAAACCTGGCCTCTCCCATCTTTTTGTTCCCGTTGGAGATCATCGGCCAGATCAGCCGCACTGTCTCTCTCGCGGTGCGGCTTTTCGGCAATGTGCTCAGCACCGAGTTGATCGTAGCCGTCGTCTTCGCCTTGGTGCCTCTCCTCGTGCCGCTGCCCGTCATCGGGCTCAATGTTTTCACCGGACTGTTACAGGCTTATATTTTCACCGCGCTGGCCGCCGTATACATCAGCACGGCGTTGGAGTAGGGGCGGGCCTTGTGTCCGCCCAGATGGAGAATGGAGGATAATTTATGGCGAATATGGAACCTGGCACACTGATTACGTTGGTCACGATTCTCGCTTCGAGTATCGGCATTATCCTGGGCGCGCTCACCCCGGCCATCGTCGAGGGGCGAGCGGTGCTCAAGGCGCTGGAGGGGATGACGCGACAGCCGGAGGTCGCCGATGACTTGCGCACCACGCTGCTCATCTCCATGGCGCTGCTAGAATCCACGGCGATCTATGTCCTTTTGGTCATCTTGGTTCTGATCTTTGCCAATCCGTTGCTCGATCGCTTTTTCCCTGGGGGGTAACCCATGTTGAGTCTCGATTGGGCGACTATCGCCTTTCAGATCATCAACTTCCTTGTGCTCGCCGCGTTGCTGTACCGCTTTGTCTTCCAGCCCGTTATGGTTCGGATGAAAGAGCGCTCAGCCGAGCGTGAGCGTCTGAGGCAGGAATTGGCCGAGGAGCGGGATGAGGCGGAAAAGGCTCGCGCCAAGCTTCAGGAGCGCCTGGGTGACGCCGAGGAGGAGGCCGAGGAGATCATCACCGAGGCGCATAAGCAGGCCGAGGTCGAGCGGCAAGAGATGCTGGCCGAGGTGGAGGAGGATGTCGAGCGCATTCTCTCCGAGGCGCGGGGCGACGTGCGACAGATGCGCCAGCAGGCCGTGGAGGAGTGCCACGATCAGTTGATCGAGGCTATACTCGACATCAGCACTCAAGTGATCCGCCAAGCTGCGCCGCCGGAACTGCACGATGCGCTGGTCGGCCAGCTCAGTAAGCGCATCTGGGAGATGGGCCGCAGCGAGATGGACCGCGTGCGGGCTTTTCGGCGCTCCCTGGGCGAACGCACGCCCATAGCCCACGTGACGGCGGGGCAATCGCTCTCATCGGAGCAGCAAGGGGAGCTGGCCCGCACCCTCTCGGCGCTGGCCGACCGCAACGTGGATATACAGTTGAAGGTCGATCCGGAGCTGGCCGCCGGGATGCGGGTACGTCTGGGCGACTTCGTCGTCGATAACTCCATCGCCGGGCGCGTGGAAGAGCTGCGTGAGGACGCTTCCCAGGCGCTCAAAGAGCAACTGGCCGATGAGTGAGCGGGAGATCAAACCCGACGTAGAGGCGCTGATCGAGACGCTGGGCGATCAGCTTGAGGAGCGGGACGGCGCTCCCTCCATCCACGAGCTGAGCTTGCGGGAGCGTATCAAGAATCGCGTCGCCGAGCTGGCCCGCCCCTCACGCGCTGACCTTCCTTCTTACTCCGTTCTGCTCCAGACGCTGCGGGAGAAGGCCGGTGAGATCGGCGAGGGGGTGCGCTTCCACGAGGTGGGCACGGTGCAACAGATCGGCGATGGGGTGGCGACCCTTTCGGGCCTGCCCCGCGCCCGCACCGATGAGCTGGTGAACTTCCCCACCGGTGTGCGGGGGCTGATCCTCAATCTGGACCACGCGCGGCTCGACGTGATTCTGCTCGGCCCCGACGAAGGCATTCAGGGCGGCGATCTGGTGACCGCCACGGGTGAACGGGTGCGCGTGCCGGTGGGCCATCAACTGCTCGGTCGGGTGGTGAATCCGCTGGGCCAGCCCCTCGACGAACGGGGCCGGCTTCAGGCCACGGAGTCCCGATACCTGGAGCGGGAGGCGCCGGACATCATCGAGCGTGCGCCCGTGAACGAGCCCTTGCAGACGGGGGCCAAAGTCATCGACGCGCTGTTCCCCATCGGGCGCGGGCAGCGGGAGCTGATCCTCGGCGACCGGCAGATCGGCAAGACCACGCTGGCGGTGGACGCCATCCTCAATCAGCGCCAGGGCGATGTGCCCTGCGTTTACGTCGCCATCGGGCAGAAGAAGAGCACTACACTCAGCGTGATCGAGGCGCTGCGCCGACACGACGCGCTGGCCTACACCACGGTAGTCGTCTCCAGCCCGGAGGATCCGCCGGCGATGCGCTATCTGGCGCCCTACGCGGGCTGCACGGTGGCCGAGTTCCTGATGGACGAGGGCCGGGATGTGCTGATCGTCTATGATGATTTGAACAAGCACGCCGACGCCTACCGGGAGCTGAGCTTGCTCTTGCGTCGTCCGCCGGGGCGGGAGGCCTATCCAGGCGATATTTTCTACCTGCACGCGCGGTTGCTGGAACGGGCCTGCAAGCTGAGCGCGGAGTACGGGGGCGGGTCGTTGACCGCTTTGCCCATCGTGGAGACGCAGCAGGGGAATGTCTCGGCCTACATCCCCACGAATCTGATCTCCATCTGCGACGGGCAGATCGTGCTCGATAGCGACCTGTTCAACCAGGGGACGAAGCCGGCCGTCGACGTGGGGCAATCGGTCTCGCGCGTGGGCGGCGAGGCTCAATCGGAGGCGATGCGGGAGGTCGCGGGGGAGCTGCGGCTGGAGCTTTCGCAGTATGAGGAGGTGTCGCGCTTCGCCCGCTTCGGCACCGAGGTGGATGAGGCGACGCGGCGCCAGATTGAGCGCGGCGAGCGGCTACGTGCCGTGCTCACCCAGCCGGCTCACCGTCCGCTAGCGCTGGCTTCGCAGGTGGTGATGTTGCTGGCCGCCACCGAGGGCTTCCTGAGCCAAGTGGCCGTGGAGGATGTGGGGCACTTCGAGGAGAAACTGCTGGCCCAGGTGAAGAAGGAACAGCCGGAGTATCTCCAGCAGATCGAGCGCACGGGTGAGCTTCCGGCGGAGGTGCGGGAAGCCATGCTGGAGGTGATAGCCGATTTCAGCGCTGGATGGCGGGGAAGGGGTGAACGAGAATGAAGATGATGATGGTCATCATACCACGTGACGAGGCGGAAAAGGTCCTACAAGCGCTGGTGGCCGCCGATCACACGGCGACCTACCTGGAGACGCGCGGCGGGATGCTGCGCCAGGCCCAGATGACGCTCTTCATCGGGGTGCGGGAGAAGGATCTGGAGGAGGTGCTGTCTATCATCGACGCGGCCTGCCATTCGCAGGCCACGGTGGAATCCAGCGAGCCGGTGGATGTCTTCTCGGTCGCGGTCTCCGCGAAGCCTCGGCTGGGCGGAGCCGTGGTCTTCATCTGGAACATCGAGCGCAGCGAGACTTTTTGAGGGCGGGATGGAGGAGCTGGAACGCGCTCAGGAGCGGCTGGACAATATCCGCAGCGTGAAGCCGATTTTGGGCGGCCTGCGGACTATTTCGCTGGGAAGTTGGCAGGTCGCGATTCGGCGCAAGAAGGGAGCGCAGCGCTACGCCGAGCGCCTGATGGATGCGCTGGCCTTGGTGATCCCTCACCTCGTAGGGGCGGGGCTCCGTACCCGCCCGAGCACATCACCCCAGGAAATCCGGGAGAGGAAGGATCGCGTTGTGGCGTTGGTGGTGGGCAGCGAGCGTGGACTTTGTGGGCGCTTCAACGTGGCCGTGGTCGAGCGTGCCGAGAGTTACCTGGACGGGCGGCGGGCCGCCGGTGTGGAAATGGACTTGATGGCGCTGGGGAGCCGCGTGCAGCGTCTGCTGCGACGGCGGGATCACGAGATGGACTGGGCGGGAAAATTGTCGGTCACCACACTGCCCCCCTATTCGCTGGCCTACGATCTCACGCGCCGCTGGCTGGAGCGCTATGAGGAGCGGGAGATAGACGCGGTCGATCTGATCTACAACGCTTATCGCGGCACGGGCAATTATGAGCCGAGCGTGAAGCGCCTCATCCCGCCGCAGATGCCCGCGCCGGCCGAGCGCCCCGCTGGTGTGCAGGAGCCCTGGCCTCCGACTATTATTGAGACTGACGTGTTGAGCCTTTACGCCCGTATCGTCGAGCAGTGGGCGGCGACCCATCTGTATGAGCTGCTGCTGGATTCGGCGGCTGCGGAGCATTCGACGCGCTTCCAGTTGATGGAATCGGCCACGCAGAACGCGGAGCGGCTGATCGGCGAGTTGACGCTGGCGGTACAGGCCGCGCGTCAGAAGGCGATCACGCAGGAGATGCAGGA
>CAZDYW010000141.1:0-7022 GCA_964509655.1 uncultured Anaerolineales bacterium | reverse complement strand
GCAAGCGGGCGGAGGAGAAGCTTGAGCTCTATGCCGCTGAGTTGGAGCGCAGCAACCGTGATCTGGAGCAGTTCGGCTACGTGATCTCCCACGATTTGCAAGCGCCGCTGCGAGCGGTGAAGAACTACCTCCAGTTGTTGGCTGATAGTTGTGGTGAGCATCTGGATGTCGACGCTGAAAAATATATGAGCAACGCTATGGACAGCATCGAGCATTTGCAGAGGATGATTCGGGCATTGCTGGATCTGTCACGGGTGGGGACGCGCGGGGAGGAATTCTCGCTCACCGACTGTGAAGGTGTGCTGGAAAATGTCCTGGATAGGCTTTCGCTGAATGCAGAGGGGAGCGAGGCGGATGTGACCCATGATCCCCTGCCCACAGTGATGGCGGATGAGGCCCAGTTGGCCCAAGTCTTCCAGAACTTGATCGCCAACGCTATCAAATTCCAGCGCGAGGATGAACCGCCGCGTGTGCACGTCTCGGCTTCCCTCTCCCCCCAAGGGGGAGAGGGTCAGGGTGAGGGGGAATGGCTCTTCTCCGTCTCGGATAATGGCATCGGCATCGACCCGGAGCAGGCAGATCGTATCTTTCAGGTCTTCCAGCGTCTGCACACGGAAGAGGAATATCCGGGGTTGGGTATCGGCTTGGCGCTCTGCAAGCGCATCGTGGAGCGACACGGCGGGCGCATCTGGGTGGAATCGAAGCCAGAAGAGGGCTCGACGTTCTACTTCACGCTGCTGGCATAAAAGGTGAGTGCAGATTGAGACAGAGAAAACTAATAGCCGAATTACAGGCCGGTCTAGAAAGGCTGCTCCATAGTTTGCTGCTAGGTGCCTCGGAGGAGAATGTACACCGTGCCCGTTTGCTGATAGTAATAGGCTCAATGATTGCTGCCGTAGGAATGTTGTTCTTGCTGATACAACTTACGACAACTCTGGTTATTCCATCCCTTCCTCCTGCTCCCTGGATCGACATTGTGACAGACATAATAGTCGTGCTCATAGGCGTGATAACCCTATGGATCGTGCGTTCAGGTCGTATCCGGATAGCTGCTTGGACAGTGCTCAGCTGTATCTTGATTATTGCCATCACGCAGATATACTTGGGGGGAGATCCGCCGACCGACGTTGTGGGAGCATTCGGTCTCTTTATGATTGTCGCCCTTGCGATAGTATTGCTGGACCAACGTGGCGCATGGGTGGCCTTTTTTATAGTTTCTGTTGTGTTCGTTGTCATGCATATCCTATGGCTGGAAGGGAAGTTGCCGGCGCCTGTTGAGCGGGGGTTGAATCAGCCTGGTGAAGCATTGTTTTCGGTCATCTCGTGGCTGACTATTGCGGGTATCATTTTGATCATCATCGGCTCGACGGTAAGAGCCCTGCGCAATCAGGCTGATATGCTAAAATTGAGGATCGCTGAGCGTGAGCAAGCGGAGAAGAAGTTGCTCCAACGTGCTAATCAACTGGCGCTACTCAATGACATTGGAAACGATATAGCAACCGAGTTGGACGTGGGGCGTGTGATGGAGAGGGCTGTGCAATTGGTACAAGAGAGTTTCGATTATCATCACGTAGCGCTGTTCACTATAGAATCGGATGGAGAGGGACTGTTGATGGGGCCGAGATCTGGCACTTTTGTGGACATCTTCCCGAAAGATCATCGACTCGATTTGGGGCAGGGCATGGTGGGGTGGGTGGGGCAGCACGGTGAGTTGTTGGTGGTCAACGATGTGGAGCTTGAGCCGCTTTACGTAAACTTGTATGGCGATGTAGTAAAGACCCGATCGGAACTAAGTGTACCTGTTCGAGCGGGACAGGAACTTGTAGGCGTACTTGATATTCAGAGCCTTAAGCGGAACGCCTTCGACGAGGATGATGTGAGGGCTATGGAGACCTTGGCCGACCAGATAGCGGTGGCGGTCAAGAATGCGCGGTTATATGAACAAGCGCAGCAAGAAATCTTCGAGCGTGAGCAGACGGAGAAAGCGCTACGTGAGAGCGAGGAGCGTTACCGCAGCCTTTTCGAGGATTCTCCCATCTCGATCTGGGATGAGGATTTCTCTGCTGTGAAAGCCTATCTGGACGAATTACGTGCATTGGGCATCGAGGATTTCCGAGCTTACTTCGAGGAGCACCCAGAGGCGGTGGAGCATTGCGCGGAACTGGTGGAAATCATCGACGTCAACCGTGCAGCTCTAAGGCTCTATGGAGCTCAAAGCAAGGAAGAGCTTTCACGAGGGCTCAATGCGTTTTTCAAGGATGAGGCTTATGCAGCATTCGCAGAGGAATTGGCGGGCATCGCGGCGGGGGAGGCGCGGGTTGAAATAGATATGGTCAATTGCACCTTGGAGGGTGTGGAGAAGCACCTTATCGTGACATGGCGAGTGGTTCCAGGCTGTGAGGAGACCTTATCCCGCTGCATTGTCTCGATCAGGGATATCACCGAGCGTAGGCGGGCGGAGGAGAGGCTTGAGCACTATGCCGCTGAGTTGGAGCGCAGCAACCGTGATCTGGAGCAGTTCGGCTACGTGATCTCTCACGATTTGCAAGCCCCGCTGCGAGTGACGAAGAGCTACCTCCAGTTATTTATCGATAGCTACGGTGATCAACTTGATGTCAAAGCTGAAAAGTATATAGACAATGCTATGGACAGCACCGAGCATATGCAAAAGATGATTCGGGCATTACTGGATCTGTCACGGGTAGGGACTCGCGGTGAGGAGTTCCTGCCCACCGACTGTGAGGATGTGCTGGAACATGTTCTGGATAGGCTTTCGCTGAATGTAGAGGGGAGCGAGGCGGATGTGACCCATGACCCCTTGCCCACAGTTATGGCGGATGAGGCCCAACTGGCCCAGGTTTTCCAGAACCTGATCGCCAACGCTATCAAGTTCCGGCGCGATGATGAACCGCCGCGTGTGCATATCTCGGCTTCCTTCTCCCCCCAAGGGGGAGAGGGTCAGGGTGAGGGGGAATGGCTCTTTTCCGTCGCGGATAATGGCATCGGTATCGATTTGGAGCAAGCTGAGCGTATCTTTCAGGTCTTCCAGCGGCTGCACACGGAGGAGGAATATCCTGGGTTGGGTATCGGCTTGGCGCTCTGCAAGCGCATCGTGGAGCGCCATGGCGGGCGCATCTGGGTAGATTCGGTAGTTGGGGAAGGGTCGACGTTCTTTTTCACCATCCCCGTGTAAGGTGCATAAGATCGGACAAAATCTTGAACAAGGTGACTGTCACCTAGAATAGAGGACAAATAGCGCATTTTTTCATACGGAAAGTGACCAAGCTTATACAAGTGCTGATCACTTCGCCGGTCATAAGATTTGTCAGTCAACGAAGTTGAGGTGAACAGTTTCTTATAGCTAAGGAGTGTTAAATGGGACATGAAACTAGTGCAACATTGATACCTTTACTGTTGGTAACCGGCCTGGCGGTCGCAGTTCCTTTGATCGCAGCGCGCTTCCGACGTATAAGCGTGCCAGTCGTCGTTTTGGAGATTCTCGCAGGGATTCTGATTGGGCGCAGCGGTTTTAATCTGGTCGAGCCTCAGTCGACGCTCGAATTTCTAGCGGAGTTCGGTTTCGCTTTCTTGATGTTTCTAGCGGGTCTGGAAGTGGACTTCAGTCTGGTTTTGCCTCGATCCGACAAGCAGCGTGAGACAGACGAACCCTTTTACAAAAACGTCACTGTCCTGGGGGCAGCAGTGCTTGGATTAACCATTTTGCTGTCAGGATTATTCAGCGTCGGGCTGGTCGCGTTGGATGTGACGCGCTCCGCGCCTCTCATGGGATTGATACTAAGCACAACTTCTATGGGCATCGTCGTTCCTGTGCTCAAAGAGCGCGATATGCTCGTCTCCGAGTTCGGGCAAGCGCTGCTGATAGCGGCCCTTTTGGCCGATTTCGTGACGCTGATTCTCATCGGTGTGGTGGTAGCCTTCTATGAGAAGGGCCTCTCACTGGACCTGCTGGTGATCTTGCTTCTGGGTGTAGCCTTTGCCGTGTTAGTTCGTATGGGCAAACTTTTGGAACGTTGGAATATCCAGCAGCGTATCGCCAGGTTGGTCAGTGACTCGACACAAGTCGGGGTGCGCTTGGCGCTGGCTCTGCTCGTTGGTTGGGAGGTGCTGTCCGAATCGCTCGGTCTGGAGATTATCTTGGGCGCGTTCTTGGCCGGTGCGCTTATCAGCCTTCTCTCGCCCGAAGGCGACGAGATTTTGCGCGAGAAGTTGGACGCGATGGGTTACGGCTTTTTTGTCCCGATTTTCTTCATCTCCGTCGGGATAGACTTTAACCTAAAGGCGCTCTTTGCCTCCTCTTCTGCATTGGTGATGGTCCCCTTGCTGATCTTATTGGCCTACGTCGTCAAGGTAGTTCCATCATTGCTCTATCGGCTGCGTTTTTCTTGGCGCGAGACTTTCTCGGCGGGGGCGTTGCTCTCCTCCCGGCTCTCGCTTATCATCGCTGCTTCCGCCATTGCCTTGGAACTTGGACTGGTCACTCCTGCGACCAACTCTGCCATCATCTTGTTAGCGATAGTGACCTGCATCCTCTCTCCCTTTATTTTCAATCGTATTGCGCCCCAGCCGGAGCACAAGAAGCGGGAAGGAACGATCTTGGTGGGCGCTGGAGACCTGGCCGGTCTACTCGCGCAGCGACTGGTTCGGCGCGGCAAGACCGACCTGGCGTTGGTAGGGGATTGCTCAGGGCGTGTTCACCAGGCACTCGATTCCTGCGTGCTCACCTTTGATGAGACCCCTTATGATCGGGAAAGCCTGGCAGCCGCCGGAGCGGATACAGCCGAGGCACTGGTCGCCGTCGACACCGACGAGGCGGCTAATGCGGAAGTCGCGCGGCTGGCGCGGGAGACTTTCGGCATCCCCAATGTGATCGCGGTGGCGTCCACGCTGGAGCATTTCAGGCTGCTGCGTGCCTTGGGAGCGCGGTGGGTGCAGCCATCGATGGCGATGTTGATCTCCCTTGAAGGAGCGCTGGAATTCCCAGCCGCGTTCGACTTGCTCACACGCATGCGGGGTGTCAGAATCCGCGAGGCCAATTTACGCAACCCTGAGTTTGTTGGACAGACTTTACAGGAGATGGACTTGCCAGGTGGTGCACTGGTTATGGGGATTCGGCGTCAAGATGAGGTGATCGTCCCGCGCGGTGACACTCGCTTGCAGTTTGGCGATATTCTGATGCTGGTCGCCCCAGAGGAACAGTTCGATGTTGTACACTCTCAACTGGAGCAATCCAGTAGGTTGTAGGAAGCCAGGTCTGTTTTATCCTTCAGATCCCAGCAGAAAGGACTGCGCGTGTTCCCAAATCAAATCTAGGTGGCAGTTGAGGTCATGATCGGCTTTAACTTCAACCAGGCGCACGTCAGCGGGGTATTTTGAAGCGTAGGATCGACTGTGGTCTATTGGCACTGTCGCGTCATCTCGACCGTGGATGATGGTGATGGGAGCCTTCGGTGTAACAGTCTCAAGATAACGACCTCCATCGATCTGCATATCGTAGCGAAGAGGAACATCCTTCCCGAAAGCTGGGTGAAAGATGGGGATAGCGCCCACTTTTTTCCACTGTGCCAGCTCCTCTGCCGAAAGCTTGACCGATTGCCAAGATAATGCTGGTGCCAGGAGAAGCATCCGCTCAACCCCGCCGAAGCGATGGGCGTAATGTAGGGCGATCAAACCGCCGAGGGAGCTACCAATGAGGCTCATGTTCGCGATCCTGTGATCCAGCACGTATTGTCGCAGCCGGTCAATGCGTCCGGTGATTGTCAGGTACGTGAAGTCCTGAGGTGTGGGGTTGAAATCGATAGCACGGAGTGTAGCCTCGGGCACAGTTTCGAACTGCTCTCCTAGGTATTGGGCCTTGGTTGATTGGCCCGATGAAATGAAGCCGTGCAAGAGCAAGACTATTTTGTTTGTCATTTTCATCTCCTTGAACAAGCCGTCGCCGGTTGCGGAATGCTCAGATTTAGCATTTGTGGCGCCGGATGATTGGGTGATGGCAGTGATCGCTTCGGAGATTGATTATACTTGCTTGTTTCCCTTTTTTCAATCACCTTTACTTCATCAGCTACTATTATGATTTTTGACCATCAAAACCAGTAATAGCCCTCCCTCACCCGCTCCTGCTGGATCGCCAGATCCAGCGGCTTAGCAAGACAAAATGCACCTGTTTTTGGCCTGGATCTGGCGATCCAAGCCGAGCAAAGCGGAAACGACTTGGATGGGCCAATTACCGAACTTGACAATCAAAAACGATAATCCTTGACAAATCACAGTTGCACTGTATAATTGAGTTGATAGTTAAGTTATGCTAATATAAGGGGCTCAAGATGGTAGGTTCAAAAATACGAGCATTGCGGGAAGATCTTGGTATGTCGTCCAGCGAGTTGGCAAAAGCGGCTGGGCTCAGCCAGAGCGCGATCAGCCAGATCGAGCGCGGGATCGTCGATCCTTCCCTCCGCACCTTGCGCTCCATTGCCGAGACGTTGAACACCCCCATCTTCACTTTATTCTTGGATACTCCATCCAAAGACATAGTCGTGCGAAGAGAACACCGCCGCTCTTTCTCCCCTCCAGATTACAAGGGCCGGTACGAGCTTCTCTCCCCAGATTCCAATGGCAAGCTAGAGATGATCTCTATGTCGCTTGAACCTGGGACGGCGTCATCTATGCAGCCCCTATGCCATGCTGGCGATGAGTGCATGGTTGTTCTCCAAGGTCAGGCCGAGATTATAGCCGGGGACGAGCGGTTTGAACTCAATGCCGGGGATAGCATCTATTTGAACGAGGGCATCCCCCACCGGGTGACCAACGTGGGAGATCAAGAATTGGTGTGTATCGTGGCCATTTCGCCGCCGAGCTTCTAACCCAGCGAGCTTGCAATCGCAGGTAGTTCAACCTCATAGGCCAAAAGATAAGAAGCCAGGCTTGTGTCTTAAGTACAGAGACATAAGCTTGGCTTCTTGTTTGTCAGACCTGGAGCTAGTGGATGATACTATTGCCCAGAAGTC
>CAZDYW010000140.1:0-7025 GCA_964509655.1 uncultured Anaerolineales bacterium | reverse complement strand
GCTTCGGATTGGGCCACACTTGCTCAAAGCATCTACTAACTCCTGGATCCGGATCGGCTTACTGAGATAATCGTCCATCCCCGCTGCTAGGCATTTCTCCCGATCCTCTTCCATCGCATTCGCTGTCATAGCGATAATGCAAGGTTGTGCATCCGGCGGCAAATCGCGCCGGGTGCGTCGCGTGGCCTCCAACCCATCCATCTTCGGCATTTGCACATCCATAAATACTACGTCGTATACCTGCCGCTGCAACGCTTCCAGTGCCTCCAATCCATCGACGGCCAGATCGGCCTGATAACCCAGCCGTTCCAACGTGTGCAATGCCAGCTTCTGGTTAACCGCGTTGTCCTCGACCAGCAGAATGCGCAAAGGCAAGCGATCCGCCATCTCGGCGTCGAAAGCCGATTCAGCCTTTTCTTGCGGCTCATCCACATCAGTCTCCTCGGCGAACAGGCTGATCAGGATGTCGTACAGTTTCGAGGCCTTGACCGGCTTGACCAGATAGGCCGCAAACCCCACCTCGTCAGCCTCAGCGCCCGGTCGGCCCAGCGAACTCAGCATCACCAGCGGCAACACGCGGCCTTGAGCTTCACGCTTGATCTTCCGGGCCAGCGTCAGCCCATCCATTCCCGGCATTTGCATATCGAGGATGACTACGTCAAAGGGTTCCTTCTCCCTGATCCACGCCAGTGCCTGCGACGGCGCGCCTGTTTCTTGGGGCACCATGCCCCAGCCCTGGGTCTGGAGCGTCAAGATGCGCCGGTTGGTGGCATTGTCGTCGACGATGAGCACTCGCCGCCCCTCCAGATTCGGCTGCTCATCGCGCAGATAGGTCGGTCGGGGCGTTTGAGCGGCCTCGGCCTGGATTGTGAAGTGGAACGTGCTGCCCTCATCCACCTCGCTCTCGACCCACATCTCCCCGCCCATCAGCTCCACCAGCCGCTTGCTGATCGCCAGCCCCAACCCGGTCCCGCCATATTCGCGCGTCATCGAGCTATCCACTTGGCTGAATGATTTGAAGAGTCGATCCATCCGCTCCGGTGGGATGCCAATCCCTGTATCGCGCACGGAAAAATGGAGTAAGGAGTAGGGGGGAGGGAGCAGGGAAGGATGACCCTCAGGCAAATCCACTTCACTTCCCACTCTTGCCACCACCTCGCCTTCTTTGGTGAACTTGACGGCGTTGTCGAGCAGATTGATCATAATCTGGCGCAGGCGTGTCTCATCGCCGACAATGGCGGCGGGGACTTGCTCATCGACCAGATAGGTCAACTCTAGCCCCTTTTTCGCCGCTTTTGTCGCCAGGAGATCAATAGCCTCCTCCACGCACTCGCGCAGGCCGAAGGGTTGCCGCTCTAAATCCATCCGACCAGACTCAATCTTGGAGAAGTCGAGCACGTCGTTGATTATGGACAGCAGCGTGTCGCCGCTGGAGCGGATGGTCTTTGTGAACCCGCGTTGTTCTTCGGTCAAATCGGTATCGAGCAACAGACTGGTCATACCGATGACGCCGTTCATCGGCGTGCGAATCTCGTGGCTCATAGTGGCCAGGAAGGCGCTCTTGGCGCGGGATGCTGCCTGGGCCTCGTGCATGGCTCGCTTCAGTTCGGTGGTCCGTTGTTCCACTCGCGATTCCAACTCGGCATTGGAACGAGCCAGTTCAGCCGACGCCCGACGCTCGGCCTCTATTGTTCTCACCTGGAGCCGATGGAAGCGTTCGAGCAGAAAGATGGCCGAAACTAGAAGCATCGCGACGTCGGTCCAGGCCTCTGCCCAAGGGCCGATGCTGAGCGGGTTTTCACGGTAAATGAGCCAGCCCTCCAGTACCCCCATGTGGGCGAGAACGGTGAAGACGGTGAGGATCGTCAAGCTTAAGGTGGTGGCTATCAGGCCGGAACGCACGCCGATCAGGATGGTGGTCAGAATCGGCAACGTGATGATGTAGGCCCGTCCGCTTCCCACCAGGCCTGACCGGGCGAAAGCGATGATGCTGACCCCATATCCCATCAGAAGCGCTATCCAGCCCCGCATGCGGAAGTTGAGGCGCCGGAATAAGGCCAAGCCCACCAATATCAGGTAGGCGATCAGGAAAATCGGCACCCCGAATCTTCTGTTGGGATCACGAATCGCGATAATCAAAGGGAAAAGGGTTGCCAGAAGTGCAACCGCAGCCAAGACACTCAGTGATGTGTTCAATGCCTTGACTCTCCAAGACCGCAGCACGGCCTTAATCTCGTCACTCATATCCTGGGTATAGCCCTCTGAGATCACAGTCCAAAGCTTGGTGTTTGTATTGTCTGTCATGTCCCGCTCTCCCGGTCGCGTTTTTCGAATGGCTCGCATTTGCTCAGAGCCATTACCAGTTCCTCCACCCGGATCGGCTTACTGAGGTAATCGTCCATCCCCGCCATCAGGCATTTCTCCCGATCCTCTTGCATCGCATTAGCTGTCATAGCAATGATACGGGGTTGCGCGTCCAATGTCAACTCGCGCCTGATGCGGCGTGTGGCCTCCAGCCCATCCATCTTCGGCATCTGTACATCCATCAATACCACCTCATACGTCTCCCGCTGCAACATCTCCAGGGCTTCCAATCCATTGATGGCCAGGTCGGCCTGGTAGCCTAACCGCTCCAATATACGCGACGCTAGCTTTTGGCTGACAGTATTATCCTCGACCAGCAGAATCCGCAAAGGCAGACGCGCCGCCATCCCAGCATCGAACTGTGGATGCTGTATTATTTCCGTCTCCGAGGCCGGTATCTCGACAGAATCGATTTCTTCAGCCTGTATGGTGAAGTAGAACGTGCTTCCCTCCCCGACCTCGCTATCTACCCACATCCTGCCCCCCATCATCTCGGCCAATCGCTGGCTGATCGTCAGCCCCAAGCCAGTCCCCCCATACTGCCGCGTGATTGAAGCATCAACTTGAGTGAAGGATTCAAAGACCTGGTCCAACTGATCGGCCGGAATGCCAATACCGGTATCCTCGATTGAAAATTGGATCTCCCACAATGCCCGCTCCTTCGGCGATGTTTCTCGCCCCATCGACCGCGCGGTCACCGAGAGGAAGACCGCGCCTTGCTCAGTGAACTTGATCCCGTTTCCCAGCAGATTGACCAGAATCTGCCGCAAGCGAGCCATATCTCCCATTATGCTCTTCGGCACTTGATCGCCGATCCGATAGTTCAACGTCAGACCCTTTTCGGCCGCTTTGGGCCTCAACAAGTCCACAGCCTCTCCCACGCACGGGAGTAACCTGAAAGGCTCACATTCCAAATCCATTCGTTTGGCTTCGATTTTGGATAGATCGAGAATGTCGTTGATGAGCGTCAGCAAGGCGTCACCACTGACGCGGATTGTCTCCACGAATTCACGCTGCTCCGGCGTCAACTCCGTGTCCAGCAGTAAACTGGTCATCCCGATCACACCATTCATCGGCGTGCGAATCTCGTGGCTCATGGTGGCCAAGAACACACTCTTGGCGCGAGAGGCAGCCTCGGCGGCGAGACGGGCCTCCCTGGCCTCCTGCAAAGCTTGCTCCAGATCCAGTGCCATCCGTTGGCTGTCGGTGACGTCGCGCAAGACTACCATGCGCCCCTTCTGTTCTCCTCCCCGATCAAACAGTGGATTGATCCTCAGATCGTAGTAGCTCCGCCCATCTTCGCTGTTCACAGTTATTTTGGTTTGTAACCTTGTCTCATCGCGAAAGCGGGTCAGCAAATCTTGCCATCTGCTCAACACCTGGGCAGCCGGTGCGCCTATCAAGTTGTTTGCGCGGACACCCAGGATCTCCTCCATCGCCGGGTTGAGATCCACGATCCGATTCTGCCGGTCGAGCACGAACATTCCATCATCCATATTGTCGATCAACACATCTCGCGCGATTGGCGCCAGATCCAAGAGTCGATACCGGAATACACTCTGGGCAAAAAGCATCCCCCCAAACATAAAACCAACGGGACTCAAATCGATCCCCGGCAGTGGAATCAAGCGAAAGATATAGAGCACATTGGGTATCAAGGACACCACTATGCCAAATAACAGGATGAATGATTGAACCCGGTACAGGCGAAATGACCGAATGGCTTGCCGGATCAAAAAGAAGGCGCTGATAGCCGACAGCATATATCCGTAAGCTGAGTGCAACCAGAACCATGCCCCATAGACTGGTGACATCAACAGGAAAGGCTCGCGGCGGAAGAAGGTATAGCTCCGCCAGATCAACCCGTGCAATTCAGTCGTCCAGACCAAAATAAGGGTCACTGATGGAATCACCAGTAATCTTTTCAGGCGACCTATGTCCAGCTTCCTCCAGCGTCCGATATACTGCATGGAGAACGTCAGCAATGCTACGGGGGCAGTGCTGATAAAAATATACCCTACCTTGGACCACAAGAGCGTGCCCATCCGTCTGGGGCTCAAAACTAACAAGACCTCGGTCAAGGCCCACCCGGCTACTGAAAGCGTCAACCAACTCAATCCCAGTGCCGCCTGGGCCTCTCGATGCCGCCATGCGTAGAGCGAGAGCACCACCAAGATCGTGATCCCGACAACCATTCCGAAAATGCATAAAATATATTGCCAGACCATGTTCACAAATCCTATCCTTTGCTTCGATAGTCGCCGTCTATGCCGCCCAGATCGGCTTTCTGAGATAATGGGCCATTAAGTGCCAAATCACTCCTTGGCGGTAGGCAGCCAGACGGTGAAAGTGCTACCCTGCCCCTCCGTGCTCTCCACAGTAACCCGCCCCTCGTGCGCCTCCACAATCTCCTTGACCAGTGCCAGGCCCAGACCTGTGCCCTTGTAGCGCCGGGTG
This sequence comes from uncultured Anaerolineales bacterium, assembly GCA_964509655.1. Taxonomy (GTDB): domain Bacteria; phylum Chloroflexota; class Anaerolineae; order B4-G1; family B4-G1; genus CAZANJ01. The sequence continues at coordinate 2,204 of CAZDYW010000140.1, read as the reverse complement.
ATACTACCGTCCACCTGATAGAAGCGCTCAAAGATGCGCTCATGCTTATCGTCGGGGATGCCGATCCCTGTGTCGCTCACTTCCAACGCTACCTCAGTGTCCTCTTGCCACAGGCGCACGGTTATGTGACCGCCGCTGGGGGTGAATTTGACCGCGTTGCTCAACAAATTATCCAGCACTCGTAATAGGAGGGTGTCGTCGCCGTGCAATGAAGGCAAATCAGCGGCGATATCCTTCTCCAGGGTCAAGCTGTTCTCCTCGGCGGTGACCTGAAAATCGATCAGCGTCGATTGAACCAGATCGGCTAAATCCACTGGCTCTTGCTCTAAATTTCTGGCCTGCATCTTCGAGACGGTGTTGATGTTCTCCACCAATTCGCTCAGCATACGTAGACGACGTGCGGAGACCGCCACCGGCTCTCGTTGAACGGGCCGCAGCATGCCCAGGCTCCCCTCGTCCAGCAACTCGACGTAGCCTCTGGCTATAGCTAGCGGGGTGCGCAGCTCGTGTGAGACGTTTTGTATGAACTCGCTCTTCAATCGATCTAGCTCCCGTTGTTTATCCAGTGTGCGGGTCAGCTCCGCCATGTGTCGCTGTAGCTCATGGTGAAGCTGGGCCGTCTCCAGCGCCTGCCCGATCGCCGAAGCTACATTCTGCGCCAGGATGGTTTCTTGCTTGTCGAAGTGGCGCTGCTCGGTGGCCCCCAGCCCCACAGCGCCGACGATTTTACCTCGTACCTTTAGCGGGACGATGAGGGCCGAGACGATATTGTGTTCTCGCATCAGATCATGAATGGGAATCAGTTGCTCATCCGTGCGTGCTTCGGTCAGAGCCAAGGGTGCTTGATGCTTCAGCATATATTCCACGATATGGTCCTTTGCGGCAACGATGAACTCACAAAAGACGACAAGAAGCCCTGAAACGCGGGACTTGGCCACAATTTTGGCCTCGGTAATCCCCGTACTTAGCGTGAATGCCGCCGACTGGGGTAAATCGAGGGCTCGCGCCAGTTCATCGCAAGCGATTTGCAACACCTTCTCCGCATCCAGCGTGGAGGTAGCTGCCGCGATGACATGGTTGAGCAATGCCAACTCGCGGTTGCGTCGGCGTATCTCATCCTCCGTTCGCTTGCGCTCGGCGATTTCCCGCTGAAGCTGTCGGTTGAGGCGCTTTGCTTCCGCGACCGCTGTAGTTAGCTCCTTGGTTCGTTCAAGAACCTTCTTTTCCAAACGCTCGGTCAGCTCCCGCAGGCGCAAGTGGGTGTTGATGCGGGCCAGAACCTCTTCTTTTTGAAAAGGCTTGGGAATGTAGTCCACGCCCCCGGCGGCGAAGGCTTTTACCTTATCCTCTGTTGCATTCAGGGCGCTGATGAAGATGACTGGGATATCTCGAGTGCGCGAGTCCTCTTTCAAACACTGGCAGATTTCGTAGCCGTCCATTCCCGGCATCATTATGTCGAGCAGGATCAAATCTGGCAGTTCTCTCTCCACCGAGGCGAGTGCTTGACTTCCATTGTTTGCCTTCTGAACGTCATACCCTTCACGCTTCAAAATATGGGACAGCTTATTCAGGCTAACCAAGTTGTCTTCCACTACCAAGATCAAGCCTGTCCGCGAAACAGTTTGGTATCTCTCCATTTACCTCGCTCCTATGCCAAGCTTCCTCCAGCGCTCTTGTGTCTTATCCCGAGCGCAGCTACCCAACAGTCGACCTGTAATGATTTTTGACCATCAAAACCAGTAATAGCCCCCCCTCACCCGCTCCTGCTGGATCGCCAGATCCAGCGGCTTAGCAAGACAAAATGCACCTGTTTTTGGCCTGGATCTGGCGATCCAAGCCGAGCAAAGCGGAAACGACTTGGATGGGCCAATTACCGAACTTGACAATCAAAAACGATCACAGAGGATTACTGAGAAGAACAAATCAAGTTACAGGTAATTCAATCGTCACTCCTACCGCTCAGCCGAGACGTGCACACACGAACCCACGCCCTCGCGCCGGGACTTTGATCCCATTGGCGATTGGGTTCTGGAAGTCATGAGCTATTCCCGCCTTCATATAGTATACCATGTCTCACGCAGTCTGTCTGTAGTGAAATCTTGACAATTTGTGTGGCGATATCTTGACTCTTCTTGTGGCGATTTCGCCACACATCCTTTACTGAATGCATTTTGGTAAGGATTTGATCGGTAACGGCACTTTGG
>CAZDYW010000139.1:3775-7033 GCA_964509655.1 uncultured Anaerolineales bacterium | reverse complement strand
GCGTCACAACTCAAGATAACATTACTCGCAGCAAAATCATCTATACGCGCCAAGTTGTCCCTCACTCGACTTGACTTACGTGCTCCATAGTACAGTTCCCCAATGACGATGCTGGGGATAAAAACCTCTCGATATCTTTTTGGACTTAGGCCTCCTTCTGTTTATGTATGGTCGGGTACCAAACAGGATGGCCTATCATCACTTTTTTGTCAAGCTACAGCGCTATGAGCATTGTGTCACTAATTTGGGCCAAATTTCGGTACATAAGCAGGGGGTTATCGATCCCCTCATAGAAGCAGGTTATTGCTCACTTATCAAGCCGCAGCGTGCGCCAGGGCCGGCCGGAATTTATAGCCGTAGATGATGGCTCCTTCTTCCCCGCTGCTCTGCATTTTGCGAGTCACCATCTCCACCGGCATACCGATACTCACTTGATCAGTCTCCACATCGGTGAGCTGCGCCGTGACCATGGGGCCTTCCTCCAATTGTACCAGCGCCACGGTGTAGGGCGAGAACTCCTCGAAGCCCCGGGGCGGATGATAAACGGTGCTGTAGGAATAAACCTCACCACGCCCGCTGAAGGCCACATCCCTCTGCTCCACCGTCTCACATTCAGGGCAAACATCTCGCGGCGGGAAAATCCGCGCGCCGCACTTCTCACATACCTCTCCCACCAATCGATAACGCTGCTGCTGCAATCTCCAGTTTCTTGGAATGCTGTTCATTTCATTTACCTCCTGTTGTGAATGGAGAATGGAGAATGGAGAATGGAGAATAGAGAATAGAGAAAATGCCTCATTCTTCATTCAAAATTCACCATTCAACATTCATCATTCGAATCATTCGCTCATGCTTTTCAAAATATGCGTGGTGACAGTAGCGCCGCTGCCGCCGATATTCTGCGCCATTCCCAGCCGCGCGTTCGGCACTTGATTCTCTCCCGCTAAACCGCGCAATTGCTGCACCACCTCGACAATCTGATATAGGCCAGTAGCTCCCACTGGATGTCCTCGTGCCTTCAGGCCTCCCATCGTCGCAACAGGCACACGTCCCTCAATCCCAATTTCATCCTCCATAGCCAATCGCAACCCCTCACCCTTGTCGGCGAATCCGGCTGCCTCCAAGCTGAGCGCCGCCATGATACTGAAGGCATCGTGCAACTCGAACAAATCGACGTCACCAGGGCCGACCTGTGCCTGCTTATAGGCTCGCTGCGTCGAGAGCGCCGCCCCATCCAGTACCAGTGGATCACGCCGATCGTGGACGGCCAAGGTGTCCGTTCCCACAGCAGAAGCCGCAATGCGCACCGGTGCCGCACAGAGTGCACGCGCCACGTCGGCTGGCGCCAAGATCACCGCTGCTGCCCCATCGCAGATAGGCGAGCTATCCAACAAGTTGATCGGGTCACAGATCATCTTGGCCCTGGCGAAGCGCTCGGCGCTGACCGGGAAAGGGAACATAGCATACGGGTTATGAATCGCATTTCGATGGGCGTTGACGGCGAAAGGGGCAAAGTCCTGATGACAGTAGCCATATTCGTGCATATAGCGTCTCATCAACAGCGCGTTGATGGTGACGAAGCTGGCCCCTTGTGCGGCCTCGTAATCGGCATCGGCGGCCATAGCCAGCGCCGCGGTCGTATCGGGGCTGAGGGTATCGGTCATCTTCTCCACCCCGGCGGCGATCACGATATCGGCCAGGCCACCCGCAACGGCCACATAACCCATCCGCAAGGCCGCTCCGCCGGAACCACAGGCAGCCTCGATCTTGAAAGCCTCAATCCCCCGCAGCCCCGCGAAGTCGGCGATCAAGGCTCCTAGATGCTCCTGCCCATCCAATTCACCGGACAACATATTACCCACGTAAAGCGAGTCGACTTGAGCCACGCCGGCATCCGCCATAGCCGCCTGGATCGCGTACAAGGCCAGGTGGCGCAAGCTGACGTCCCAATGTTCTCCGACCTCAGTTTGTCCAACTCCTATGATGGCGACATCTCTCATTTTTTAATTCCCAGATCGGTCATTTTATCAGCTTCTTGGTGAAGCGCGCATAGGTCGCGTAGTCAATCTCCGATCTTCGGGCGACATAATCGCGCGTCAGAGGCGCTTGAGGCTGTCGCCCTGTGATGGCCTCTGTGATGCGAAAAGAAAGGGCATCCGAGCCAGCGCCGGAGCCGTAGCTCACCATCAGCACTCGCTCGCCTGGCGCAGCCACATCCAAAACTGCCGTCAAGCCGATGGGCGATGAACCGGCATAGGTGTTGCCGATTTGATTGACCAGGAGCCCAGTCTCAATCTGCTGCACCGTGAAGCCCAACCGCCGGGCCGCTTTGTGGGGGAACTTGACGTTCGGCTGGTGAAAGATGACATGAGCATAGTCATCGGGCTCTGTTCCCAACCCATCCATCAATTCCTGGGCCGCGCCGATGATGTGCTTGAAGTAAGCGGGCTGACCCGTGAACCGCCCTCCGTGGGAGGGATAGCGCTGATAAGCCCGCCGCCAGAAATCGGGTGTGTCAGTAACATAGGAAAATGAGCCCTCGAAAACGGCCAATGCTTCCTCCAAAGGGCCAATCAAATAGGCCGCGCCGCCCGCGGCCGCGGTGTACTCCAGCGCATCGCTGGGACGGGCCTGAGCGGTGTCCATACCGATGGCGAGCGCGTACCGCGCCATCCCAGAGCCCACAAATCCGATGGCGGCCTGGAGCGCCTCCGTGCCGGCCTTGCAAGCGAATTCCCAATCGCCCGCTTGAGTGTGCGGCGTGGCACCGATGGCCTCGGCCACGATGGTCGAGGTGGGCTTGACGGCGTAGGGATGGGACTCGCTCCCTACCCACACGGCTTTGATGTGAGCTGGATCTATCCCATCTGCGCGCGCCAGAGCGTTCCGCGCGGCCTCAATGGACATCGTCACCACATCCTCATCCAGCCCCGGCACCGATTTCTCCATAATCGGCGTGCCGCTCTCCTCCCCCGTCCAGATGCGAGCCACCTCGGAGGCGGGCAGGCGGTAGCGAGGGACGTATGCCCCGTAGCCGATGATGCCAACCTCGCGATCGGGCTTGAGAATTGTAGCGTTCTCATTATTGATCATGTGTTCACTCAAACTTGATGCTGCTTTGACAAAAACTTTCTTCGGATGTATGATTTATGATGAAAGCCACTTCCCCGGAACTCCCCATTATGATCAAGAAATGGATCGTTCGAGATCGCTATGGCAATGAAATCTACCTCACCGAGGAACTTTGGGATCACATCC
>CAZDYW010000139.1:0-3675 GCA_964509655.1 uncultured Anaerolineales bacterium | reverse complement strand
CACAGCGCATCCCCATCACTTACGTAGAACGCCCCGCCCATATACCCTTGCCAGCTTGAGATTTGCCTCACCGCCGATTACGTCGTTCCAGCCTGGGCCCAAAATACAAACTACTCCCTCCTACATACAGTGTAACCTCTGGACCGGGTGGAGCGCAATGGGAATTTAGAGCTATTTCCACACCCCAGCCCCTATCGTTCGATGCTACTCTCGCGCAATTCGGCTAGAATCGCCTCCGCTCGATCAGACCGCACAGCGCCTGTATCGGTCATCTGTGCCGCGACCTGCGCCACCTCGTTCCCTGTAGCCCCGGCTGCCAAGGCTACCTGTCGAGCGTGGAGTCTCATATGCCCACGCTGGATGCCCTCAGTTGCCAGTGCACGCAATGCCGCCAGATTCTGCGCCAGTCCCACAGCAACTGTAATCTCAGCCAGCTCGCGGGCGCTCTCGACGCCCAGAACTTTGAGTGCCACCTGGGCCATGTGATGGACGCGCGTCGCGCCCCCCACAACGCCCAGCGCCAATGGCAACTCCAAAGTGCCGATCAGAGCGCCCTCGGCGTCAGAGGAGTCGCGCTCCCAAACGCTCAGGCTGGTGTAACGACCCGATCGGGCAGCGTAAGCGTGTGCGCCTGCCTCGACCGCGCGCCAGTCATTGCCCGTAGCGAGCACGACGGCGTCTATGCCGTTCATAATGCCCTTGTTGTGAGTAGCAGCGCGATATGGATCGGCGGCGGCGAAAGCCCAGGCCTCGAAGATGCCCTGAGCAACTTGCTCGCCGGTAAAATCGCCGAAGGCCAGCGCTTCGACCGGCACAGTGCAGCGTGCCCGCGCCAGCCGCCGATCGGCTAAATTAGAGAGAATGCGCAGAAGAACTCGCCCTCCCGTGATCTGCTCGATGGTAGGGGCCAGCGCCTCACAGGCGGTGTTGACCGCATTAGCTCCCATCGCGTCGCGGCAATCAAAGATGAGATGCAGGATCAACATCGGCCCGGCTGCGGTACGCTCCAGCACGCGAGCCTCCAGATCACGCGCCCCGCCGCCCAACTCCACCAGCAGTGGATCGCTCTCGTTCGCCAGGGCTAGCAACTCTTCGCGCGCCGCGAGCAGATCAAACCGGGCCGCCCAAGGATCGGCCACATCGAGCACTTGGAGCTGTCCGATCATCTCTGGCGCGGATGTGGTGGCCCGGAAGCCACCGCCAGCCCGGACCAGCTTGGCCGCGAAGGAAGCACCGGCCACTACTGAGGGCTCTTCTATTACCATAGGGATCAGAACATCCCGCCCGTTGACCACAAAATTAACCGCTATGCCCAACGGTAAGGCGTACAACCCGACCACATTCTCGATCATCTGGTCGGCCCACGCCAGATCATCCCTCATCGCGTCATGCAAGGTCGCAACATCGGCATCGGCCAGATCCGCCCAGCGAGCGATCTCCTCAACGCGCTCTTCCAGAGGCCATTTATAGAATCCGGATAGCCGGGATGATTTATGCTCTCTTTGCCGTTTCAGCCGTTTCAGCCGTTTCATAAAATAAAAATAAGACAAACATAACACAAATTGACAAATCACACACACTCAAAACCGCCGGACGGTAGGCCCCGGCGGTTCAGCAACCAAATTATAACAGACATGTTCTCCCAAAAGCTACCAAATCACTCCTGAAGCTCTCCCAAAAGCTATCAGAGCCCTCCTTTTGTCATGTTGAATTGCACTCATCATCAGCTAGCTCATTTCCGGTAGAAGACAAGGCCCACAAAATGATCTCCGGCGGGGCCAAGAAACGGGCCCGTGGAGCACCCAGCCCCTCCATCCCCAGCCCGCGGCTGACGTAGAGCGTCGTATCGCCCTCCTCGTAGCGCCCCATCTCATACCGCTTCCAGAAATCTGAACTGGTCATCAGCGCACCGAAGAGCGGCAAACGAAGCTGACCGCCGTGCGTGTGCCCGCAGAGGTAAAGATCGACGCCCAGCTCCACCGCCTCCGGCATCAGGTCGGGCGAGTGGTAGAGCAGCAGCGTGAACGTCTGATGAGCGTCATCCGCCAGCAGACGGCGCAGGCGGGGAGCGTCACGCTCGCGCTCACGGGTGCAGCGCAGCCCGACGAGGCGCAAGCGCTGCCCCTTGAGACGCAGCTGGACGCGCTCATCCAGCAGCCAAGTGATGGGAAGGTCCTCGAATATCTGCGGCACGACGCCTTCCAGATCGACCGGCGGGCTGCCCGTGATGGCATAGACCGGGCCCCGCGAGCGCTCACAGAGCTCGGCCAGCAGTTCGCGCACCTCGGCCTGGGCCTGGGGATCGCGCACGCTGGAGAGATTGAGGTAATCGCCGGTGAGAAGCACGAGGTCAGGCTCCAATTCCTCGACGAGAGCGAGCAGTTTTCGCTCCCGCGCCGTGATGTGCTCGACGTGCAGATCGCTGATGTGCAACAATCGCAAGGATGACTTTCCTTTCAGTTTTGACGATTGGAGCGCGGCCTGCGTGACCCCGACGCGGGAAGGTTCGATCCAGGTGGCATAGAGCGCGAGGGCGGCGACGGAGGCTTGCAAAAGAGCCGTCATCAGAAATGCGGGCCAGGTCGACCGGAGGAGGCCGACCGCGAAAGTAATTGCGGTCCGAAGGAGAGCCAGTGCCAGGAGCGGCGGCGTGACCGGCCCGAAGGAGCGCTCCAGCCGTGGGAGCAGGGCCAGCCCCAGGCCATCAACGAATATGACGATCAGCGAGAGTACTGCGATATGAACGCGCAGTGCGCCCCAGGGCCAACAGGCGATGGCGGCCAAAGCCAGCCAGGCCGGGGTCAGCGCCAGAGGCGAGACGCGCCCCAGTAGCTCGGTAAAGACCAGGATCAGGTGAAGCAGCGGTGGGCGGTAGTCGGGGGGATGGAACATAATGTAGAAGATAGCATTTCTGCCAGAATCAGAGAATGGCGCAGAGTCGCATCTCAATCCCTCGGCAGTCGCTCAAAACCGGCTATTAAGAAATGCTTGTCGAAAGTGAAAGCAGCTTTGATAGCCTGCGTGTGCATCAGCGCGAAACTTACTGCATCGGTGAAACTAAAGTCCTGATCGGCATATTGGCGCAGAATCTTTTCCGCTTGCACTTCCAGCTCAATTGTGGAACAGATTTTTTCGATACTTGGGCTCACAGAGACGTGTTCCAGGAATTCTAGCGCTGGTTGAAGCCCCAGCGACCGATGCAGCAAGTTATAAGTCTCCGCGATCACCAAATTAGTAGTCACCAAGCGGTGGTACTGCCTCAGTAGCTCCGGGTAAACGCGGGCGGCTGCGGCGTGGTACTTATCGCTCCTATCCGCGAGCGCAATCCAAGCGCTTGAGTCTACGAACAGTTCCTGCGCCATCACCTGGCCCTACTCCTCCCGCGCCAGGGCTGCTAGATACCGATCATGTTCCTCGGCCAAGTCCCCAACGTTTGATGCTCCCAGGCCAATAATGTCCAAAGCCGGGTCGTCATCCAGGGGGATTTGTGACAGATAGAAGTCGATGCTGCGGCGGATCAATTCGGCTAATGACATCTTATCTCTCTTAGCCAGATAACGAAGCACTCTGTCCTGAACTGGATTGAGGTAAACTTGCAATGGTTCCGCTGTTTTTACAGTCATAACCTTCACCCCCAAGGTAGTGTGTGCAACTCGTTAACTTGATGACATTGAA
>CAZDYW010000138.1:0-7072 GCA_964509655.1 uncultured Anaerolineales bacterium | reverse complement strand
GATTTACCAACGGATCTATGCCGCCCTCGGTGATGACCAGCGGTATCACCGTGTCATTGGGGATCAAGTATTGGCGGTAGACCTTGCGATAGCGCAACGTAGTCCAGCCTTCATCCCCTTGATCTTCGTTGGGGTCGAGTTGATACTTGCCCGTCATCCACCACATCCAAGGGCAACTGTATTCGTGGAGGCCGAGGATGGCTTCATACTCCAGGCCGGCCTCAATGGCGGGCAGAAAAGCGGGCCACAGTTCGAGCGGCGGCGTGCCCGTGGCGAAGTTGCCTAGCACGCATTTGTAGCCTAGATCGGCCATCAGTTTCATGCGCTCGATCTCTAATTGAGCATACCAAGCCATCTCCTCCTTAGTGCTCCAGACAGGCTCGTTGTGGCCTTCCCAGTAGGTGATGGAATTGGATTGATAGGTATCCAACTGATCCTGGACGAATTGTTTAGCCGCTTGTAGAGGGGTCTTATCGGTGTTGTATTGAAGCTGTGCGTCATAATCCCCCTGATGCTTGCGGCCTATTACTAGCACCCCTTCGGGTACGCTGTCGGCCATGCCCCAACCGCCGACCAGTTTTATTACCGCCGGTCGTGCTCGGATATAATTCGGTAGTTCTTCAGTGCCGCGCAGGACGTGGGGACCCAGCTTAGTAGCCATCTTTATGCCTCCTTCTTAATTGCTGATGACTTCCGCGGGAAATGTGGTGATTATCGATTGCAACCAATTCAAGTTGGGAGTATACTATAGAATGAGTCGAAAGGCAAGATTGGGCACTTCCCGTGTCTATGGTATAATGTAAAGCGATATTCGGTTTTGCTAGTCGAATGAATTTATCGATAGCTTGAGCTCTCTCTAGGATAACTCCTATGAATGATCCGCAATCCTTTCCCAGGCTAGAATGCATTAAATGTGGTTACCAAGAGACACTTCGGAAGCCACCGGAGCACTGCCCCGCTTGCGGCGGGGATTGGCTGGACGTTATCTATGATTACGAGCGTTTGTCCCAGACCTGGCCGGAAGCTCTGCGCCGACGCCCCCATAATATGTGGCGATACAGGGAACTGCTTCCCTTGTACAATCAAGCTAATCGCGTTTCGATGGGGGAGGGAGGGACGCCTCTCTTGCCCGCCGTCAATCTGGGGATGATGTTGGGCTCTCCGCAAATCTACGTCAAGGACGAGCGACAGGGGCCTACAGGTTCCTTCAAAGATCGACAGGCTTCCCTTACCCTCTCTGTGATGAAGGAACTGGGCATTAATGAGTTAGTCGTCGCTTCGACAGGCAATGTGGCTATCGCTTATTCTGCCTACTCTGCCATAAGCGGCATCAAGCTCTGGGCTTTTCTCACCAGCCTGGTGCCTCCAGAGAAGATGCGTGAGGTAGCCATCTATGGCAGCGAGGTTGTCAAGGTCACTGGTACATATGACCAGACCAAGCAGGTAGCGGCGGAGTTTGCGCAGCGCCAGGGTCTATTTCTAGATCGGGGTATCCGTTCCATCTCCGCGCGGGAAAGTATGAAAACGGTTGCCTTCGAGATCGCTGAACAGCTTCCCTATTTTCTGGGGCATGGAGACACTCCATGGCGTGCGCCGGACTGGTATTTCCAGGCGGTCAGCGGAGGGATGGGGCCGGTCGGTGTCTGGAAGGGTTACAGGGAGCTAAAGCGGATGGGGCTGGTGGATCGTTTGCCAAAGCTGGCCTGTATCCAGGTCGCTGGGTGTGCTCCAATGGTTCGTTCTTTCGAGAAGGGGTTGTATGAAGCGGAGCCGGTTATAAATCCACGCACGCGCGTGATAACCATCGCCACTGGCAGCCCAGGGCCAGCTTACTCTTACCTGGCCAAAGTGATCCGTGAGCACGGCGGGGCCTTCGAGTCGGTCACCGACGAGGAGGCCTTCCGCGCCATGCACGTGATGGCTAAGTTGGATGGCATCTCGATGGAACCGGCAGCCGGTGTGGCCTTCGCCGGACTGTTCAAACTGATCAGAAGTGGTGTGGTCAAGCGGGATGAGACCGTGGTCGTCAATTGTTCTGGTCACACCTTCCCGGTGGAGAAGCATCTGCTAGGGGAGGAATGGGCCCGCACGGTGAAAGCTCCTTCGGGCGCCCACACGGTGGAAGAGGGCTTGTTGGGTTCATTGGAGAGCCTGGATCGTGGCGTGCGCCGCATCGCTATCTTGGAGGATGACCCCAATGCCTCACGTCTTTTGCGACGCATCCTGCAAGCGCGGGGGGATTATCAAATCTTCGAGGCCCAGGAAGGCCGCACTGGGTTGGAGATGATCCGCCGCGAGAGGCCCGATGCTATCCTCCTGGATCTGATGATGCCGGGAATGGATGGGTTTGAGGTTCTGGAAGCGCTGGAAGAAGACGAGGATTTGCAGAACATACCCGTTGTCGTCGTCACAGCCAAGGAATTGACTGGCAGCGAGCAAGAACGTCTCAGCGGCCAGATTCAGATGCTTCTGCAAAAGGGGAAATTCACCGACGAAGATCTGCTTTATGAAATACTAGGTGCACTGGAGAAAAGTTAACAGTGAACCAAGAGGCACAACCACACATTTTGTACGTAGAAGATGATCCTGCCAGCGCGACTTTGGTGCGACGGCTGCTGGAAGCGGAGGGCTTCAAGGTCAATTTAGTGGAAGATGGAATGGCCGCCGTGGACGTTGCCCAACAGATAATTCCTGATCTCATTTTGATGGACATCAACATCGGGGGGATGGATGGCTACGAGGTGACCACGCGCCTGCGGGCGATTGATGAGATGGAGGATGTTCCCATCGTGGCTGTCACTGCTGCTACGTTGAGGGGGGATCGAGAGCGAGCCCTTATTGCTGGTTGTGCTGGATACATTCCCAAGCCGATTGACGTCGATAAATTCTCAGACCAGGTGAGAGCTTTCCTGAGAGGCCGACGCGAGGAACTGGAATCCCCTGAGCAGAAAGTCCGCTATCTCTCGGAGTACAGCCAGCGCCTGGTAAAGCGCTTGGAGGAGAAAATCCGCGAACTGGAGAAAGCGCACAGTGAGTTACAGCGGATAGAGAAGGTCAAATCTGACTTTATCCTCTTAGCTAGTCATGAACTGCGTACTCCCTTGACCAGCATCTACGGCTACGTTCAGATGTTGCTCCAGGATTCGCAAGTCCCCGGCGATCCCGAGGAGGAAGGGAGCCCCCGCCACCTGCTCCAGCGCATCGCTGATGCTTCCAAGCGGCTCAGTCAGGTCTTCGATGAGATCCGCAATGTATCCCTCATCGACGCTGATCGTTTGAGCTTGGCCAGCGATCCTGTGATATTGGGGAAATTGATTCAAAATGTGGTGAAGAATCTGGAAAACTTCGGCCCCTCGCGCGCTCTGCAATTCGAGTTGAAGGGTTTGGATGAAATGCCCATGATCTGCGGCGACTCGCGAAGGTTGTATCAAGCACTTTGGAACGTTATCAGCAATGCTATGAAGTACACGCCAGACGGCGGGCGGATTACCATCTCCAGTAATTGTATCGAAGACACGGTGCACATCTCGGTACGCGACACTGGGGTAGGCATACCCCCGGAATTGCAGGATAAAATCTTCGACCGCTTCTACGTTCTGGAGGACACGCGTTATCACCGTTCCAGCAAGACCGCTTTCAAGGGCGGCGGAATGGGGCTGGGCCTTCCAGTAGCCCAGGGGATCATTGAGGCCCACGGGGGTAAGGCCTGGGTAGAGAGTGAAGGATATGACGAAGAGCGGTTGCCAGGCAGTACGTTTCACATTCTCTTACCGCTGGAGTTAGCAACCGATGATGAGGGGTAGACCGTAGCCACTACCGGCTTTCCTCCCACTCCAGCGGCACATTTCCCTCTGCCAGTTGTACCCCCCGGTCACGGGACATCAGCATCAAGCTCGTCACCAGCAGCAAGCCTCCGAGCCATTGCCCAAGCGACAGTCGTTCCCCTAATAGCAGGAAGGCCAAGAGCAGACTGACCAATAACTCCAACAAGCTGACCAAAGAAGTCTCCACGCCGCCCAGTTGTTGCAGTCCGCTGAACATCGCCAGCCTTGAAAGCGCGGTCGTCATCCCCAACGCGGCGATGGCGTACCAGCCTTTGACCGCGATGGCCTCTACCGGTTGTGCTTGCAGTCCACGTGCCAGGCATACCACAATCGCCATAGTAGTCACAATGTAAAGCGCCGCCGTGCGTGCTGGAGCATCGGCCAGCACCCATTGGCCCAATACCAGGTGCCAGCCATAGGTCGCTGCCGATGCGATCATTAGCGTCACACCCAGCCAGTCCAGCTCCCCTGACTTCGCCCGGGCCAGTAGGTAGGTGCCCATCATAGAGAGAGCGAGCCGAACCAGGGTGAGGCGTGTCAAGGGCTGCCCGGCAGCGAAGAGGAAAAGCACTACCCATATGGGGTAAAGAGTGTTGAGTAGGGAGGCGCGGGATGCATCGAGGCGAGATAGGCTGGTGTAGTAGAGCAGTGAACCGAAGCCATTGACTACGCCCACGCCGATGCATCCGATCAAATCGCGCCAGGAAATGACTACCTCGCGACGCCAGAATAGCAAGAACACGATCCATAGAAATAGAGCTGCTATCGCGGTGCGAAAGGCAACCAGCGTGAATGGTTCTGCGCCTCCTGCGTAGGCCATCTTGCCCAGGACAGGCGCCCATCCCAGCAGAAAACTGGACGTCAGTGTGCTCAAGACCCCCAGGCGTTTCTCTCGACTTAGGCTAATCCAGCCTTTTACCATGTTAGGCCCTCCTCTTTCGGTGGAGGAAAGGTCAACTCCTCCTATTGCATTGTAGACCCAATTGTGCTACACTTACGTGAAATGCAAACGTGGCGCAAAATATGGGGATGATTTGATGACTCTGCGACAAAAACGTATCATCGCTGCTCTGGCAATTGCAAATGGCGCCGTCATTTTGGCCATGATCCTGTTCGTGGTACGCTCTCCCAAAGCGACCGGGTCAGCGAACACTTCGCCTGCGTCCACTTCCAGCTCGCTTGCGCTGGATGAGTGCGAATGGCGCGCTGCACAACTTTTGGCCCAGGCCGATCTGGGCGGGACGGTCGAGTTGACCTCCGACGGGATGCTCCGCTTCAAACTATTCTATAAACTCGCGCCAGCCCAGGCGCCCGATGTAGCCGCGCAGCAGGTCTGGGCCGCTTTCGACATCGCGTTGGCTCTGGAAAGTGAAAACTGTGCCTTCTCCCAGGTCGAGGTCTCGGTTATGGCTCTACGCCCTCACGAGGAGGGTTTAGGGCAGCGCGGTTTGTACGTCGAGGCTCTGGTGAGCGCTGCCGATCTGACGGCCTTTGGCACCGGTGAACTAAGCGAGGGCGCATTGATCGATCAGGTAGTTTACAAGTCCATGCCGCTGCCATAGCACTTCGATTGTAGTCCGTAGAAAAGCAAAAGTCAACCGACGGAGGATAAATGATGGACAAATGTATCCGTTTTACATTGTTGGCTCTATTTTTGACGTGGATGGCTTCGGGGGCAGTGTTTGTAAACGCGGCCCAATCCCAGGAGGGCAACGTGGTTCACGTCGTAGCCTGGGGCGATACCTTGTTTAGTATCGCTCGCCGTTACGGGACTTCGGTGGATGCGCTCTGTGCCATCAATGGATTGGCTGATCCGGCGCACATCTATGTTGGGCAGAAGCTGAATATCCCTGCGGTCAGCTTGGCGCCGAGTGCGCCGGTCACGGCTGGCGCTACGCACACGGTCCAGCCCGGCGAGAACTTGTATCGCATCGCCTTGCGGTATGGCGTCACGGTGCAAGCGCTTTCTGAGTGCAACAACATCTACAATCCCGATCACCTCTTCGCGGGCCAGAAGCTGATCATTCCAGGTAGTCCAACTGAGCCCTCCGCCGCCTATCAGCCAGAGCACGCTTCCACGACTCACACTGTGCAGCATGGTGAGACTCTGTCCTCCATCGCGCATCACTACAATGTTGCGCTCTGGACGCTAATCAGAGTGAATAACATCGCCAACCCAATGTTGATTCGGCCTGGGCAAGTCCTCACGATTCCCAGGATCGGCAGCTTGGCCTCTGAAAGCACCGACTCCCAGGCGTCCGTTTCGGCCGGCGGCGCGAAGCGTATCTTGATCGACATCTCAGAGCAGCATCTCTATGCATATCAGGGGGAGAGGTTGATCTACTCCTTCGTAGCCTCTACCGGCAAGCCAGGTCTCGGCACCCGTACCGGTTCCTTCCGAGTGCTGGATAAGATTCCCAACGCCTACGCCTCGACCTGGGATCTGCAAATGCCGCATTGGCTGGGAATCTACTGGTCGGGGGGGTTGGAGAACGGTATTCACGCCTTGCCTATTTTGTCAAACGGGCAGCGGCTTTGGGCCGGATACCTCGGCACGCCGGTCTCTTATGGCTGCATCATCCTGGGAACATATGAGGCGCGGTTGCTCTACGATTGGGCCAACGTTGGCACGCCCGTGGTAATCCAGTATTGAGTTTTATGGAGGAGGATATGCAAGTACAAATCGCAGACACAACGCTGGAATTAGTCGAAGGGGATATTACTGAGCTAGACGTCGATGCCATCGTCAACGCCGCAAACGAGCGTTTGGCCCACGGCGGCGGGGTGGCCGGGGTGATCTCGCAGCGGGGCGGTCCGACCATTCAGCGGGAGAGCAACGCTTGGGTGCGCCATCGCGGCCCGGTGAAAACCGGCTCGGCGGCCATCACCTCCGGTGGCGAGCTGAAGGCACGTCACGTAATCCACGCCGTCGGTCCGGTCTACGACGGCACGCCGAGATCGGCGAAGTTGCTCGCGGCGGCGGTGCGTTCAGCGCTTCAGATGGCCGATGAGCACGACCTACGCTCCATCGCCTTGCCCGCTATCAGCACCGGCATCTTCGGCTACCCGATGGAGGAGGCGGCCGAGGTGATATTGCGTGCGGCCATCGAGTATGCGAGCGGCGAGCCGGCGCTGGAGCGCATTATCTTCTGCCTCTACGGTCGGCCCGCTTTTGAGACATTTTCACGCCAGTTAGAGACTCTGGTCGAGCGCTTGTAGCGGGGTCAATCACAGCTTCACGATAGCGA
>CAZDYW010000137.1:0-7090 GCA_964509655.1 uncultured Anaerolineales bacterium | reverse complement strand
TAAACTTACTCTACCTCAAGACTATCCAATCTGAAATCATCCCCTCCCACAGGGATTACCTGCTTCTCTCCGCAGATTGGACAGGTGTAACCTTCACTCAGGGGAAATTCGTTACCACAGGCCAGGCAGCGCAGCGTCCCTTGCACGCGCTCGAAGTGTAGCTCGGCTCCCTCGGCGATAGTATCTTGGCTAACAATATCCCAATAGAACTGAACTGACTCGTCCACGATGGAGGAAAGCTCTCCGATTACCAAGTTTAGTTGAAGGATGCGCTCGGCGCCGGCCTTCTCGGCGTGGCGCAGCGCGATTTCCAATAGGCTTTGGGTGATAGATAGTTCATGCATAGATGTCTTGCTTGTTTTCTGGAATGACTTTTCTAGAATAACTTTTCTGGATTGAACCCATCTGCTGCCGCAGCGAGGCATTATACTCGAACCGTTTAGGATGCACAAATCAAATTTGCTTATAATTTTTACTTATATGTGATGATAATGAGAACTACTCAAAACATCGTAGTTCTAGCTTGTTTTCATACCCACTTGGATTATAATATCCTTGTCAAAATAATCTTGATGATACTCGATTAGTAAAAGCTATAGATGACCTCCGACTCATCTTCTCCCTCTGGGAATGATGAGCGATAAGGTGTGGGGAGCAATTTCCATGCCCGCCATGTTTGCGAAGGGGGTCCTCCTTTCGCGTAGGTTCTTAAACTACGTGATGGAGGATCCCCTTTTCTTGTTTTTTATGGCTACTCGGACTCACACTCAAAAGATACCTGGAGGCAAATCTGGTTTGGTCTTGATTAGCAGTGGGTATAGTGCCCCGGAAAGTAGACTGGTAGGCGCTAGCTGGGAACTCGCTTATGGGGAGGATGTGTGATGTTAAACCTTGCGGCGATGCGTGTTTTCGCCGTGGCCGCTGAAACAGAGAATTTTTCTGAGACAGCCCGTCGCCTTCACCTCAGTCAGCCGGCTGTCAGTCAGCAGGTTCAGTCTTTGGAGCATCACCTGGGAATCGAATTGTTCCTTAGGTCTGGGCGCAGTATCCGTTTGACTGATGCCGGGCGGGTCTTGTTACCGCGAGCACGCCAACTGCTCGCCCAAGCACAATCCATCGAGGAGATGATGTGGTCTTTGGATGAGCAGGTAGTGGGCAGTGTTATCATCGGCTGCACCACCACGGCGGGTAAGTATGCTATCCCCGTCTTAGTAGCGGCTTTTAGCAAGAACTATCCCAAGGTCCGAGTCGACATCAAGATGTTGAGCTGCAACTCGATAGAGGAGCCCCTGCTGGCCCAGGATGTGCATCTGGGCACCTCCACTGCAAGAGGCACACACCCGGATATGGAGTATCAACCGTACTTTACTGACCGTGTGGCTCTAGTTGTTCCTGCTGATCACCCGTTCGCCGAGCGCTCATCTGTCTCTCCCTCTGATTTGTTGGATCAGCCCTTTATCTGGCAAGAGGATGGGTGCAGCACGTGCCAGATGGTTCACCTGGGATTGGCGGAGAATGGTATCAGCGTGGATCAAATGAATCGGGTGATGTCTTTGGGCAATGCGGAGGCTATCGAGATGGCGGTGGGACGGGGTCTGGGCCTGGCCTTCATATCCCGCCTCGCCGCCAGCCGGGGCTTCGAGTCCGGTAGGTTAGTGGAGGTTCCCGTTGAGGGGATGCGCCTGGAGCGCTCGATCTATGCTGTGCGCAACGCTCGCAGCGCGAAGACGTTGGCGCAAGAGCGTCTGTGGACTTTCATCGGTGAGTATCGCGAAAAGCTTGCTGAAGAACTAGAAGAGTAGCTTGTTTGATGAACTTGGTTCCTTTGAATTTGCCCTGGATAGGGAGTTAGGAGGTGTTTCTATATTCGAGCTTGGCGTGCGTTCAGTTTACTGTTGAAGATAGACTCGCAATAGAATTTTTAGAATCTTAGGAGGAATGCTGAGACATGGAACTCAGTCGAAGAGATTTTCTAAAATTTGGTGGAGCTACCGCCGCCGGTGGGTTATTACTTCCCCGTGATTTCCCGCTGGCTGCGCAAGCTACCAAGTTCCCATTACATAAACCGATCGGCGAGACGCCCACCATTTGCTGCTTCTGCGGCGTGGGCTGTGGCGCCATCGTGGCGGCCGAAAATGGCCGTGTAGTCAACCTGGAGGGTGATCCCGATCATCCCATCAACCAGGGCTCCCTATGCAGCAAGGGCATGGCGCTGTCCCAGCTCAATACGGTGGACGGCGATGTCAATCCCAACCGGATGCAAAAGGTCAAGTACCGCGCTCCCGGCTCCACGAAGTGGGAGGAGAAGTCCTGGGATTGGGCCATCGAGCAGATCGCCCGCCGCGTCAAGGATACGCGCGACGAGTACTTCATCGACGTCGACGGCGCGGGCCGCCAGGCCAACCGGCTGGAGGCCATCGCTTGCCTGGGCGGAGCTGCCTTGGATAATGAGGAATGCTCGTTGCTCGTCAAAGCAATGCGCTCACTAGGCCTGGTGTACATCGAACACCAGGCTCGCATATGACACTCTTCTACAGTTGCGGCTCTGGCAGAGTCGTTCGGTAGAGGAGCGATGACCAATCACTGGTGTGATATCCAGAATAGTGATTGTATCTTTATCATCGGCAGCAACGCTGCCGAGAACCACCCCGTTTCCTTTAAGTGGGTGACCAAGGCCATCGAGGAAAATGGGGCCACGCTGATCAACGTGGACCCCCGCTTCACCCGCTCATCGGCCAAATCAGACATCTACGCCAAACTCCGTTCCGGCACCGACATCGCCTTCATCGGCGGCATGATCCGCTGGGTGCTTAACGACATAGAAGCTCACCCCGAAAACTACAACATGACCTATGTCACCGAGTACACCAACGCCGCTTTCTTGATCGATCCTGAGTTCAAGACCGCCGCCGAGTTGGACGGTAAGTTCTCCGGCTTCGTGGATGATGACGGTGACGGCTTTGGCAAATATGACAAATCCACCTGGAAATGGCAGACGGACGAGGAAGGTATCCCGCTCAAGGATAAGACCTTGCAGGATCCCAACTGCGTCTTCCAGTTGCTCAAGAAGCAATTCGAGCGTTATGATCCGGACTCGGTTTGTGCAGTTACTGGCACGGATAAGGAGACTTTCCTGAAAGTCTGCGAGACCTACGCCCATTTGACCGGACCGGAGGGCAAGAGCGGCACGATTATGTACGCCATGGGCACCACGCAGCACACCCACGGCACGCAGAACATCCGCTCCTACGCCATCCTCCAGCTTCTGCTGGGCAACATCGGCGTCGCTGGCGGTGGCATCAACGCGCTGCGCGGCGAGTCGAACGTGCAGGGCTCCACCGATCACTGCTTGCTCTTCCACATCCTGCCCGGCTACCTGACTCCGCCCAACGCGGATCAGCCCACGCTCCAGGATCACCTGGACGCCAAGCTGGCCGGTTTCGCCACCTCCGATCCCAAGAGCGCCTCCTGGTGGACGAACTATCCCAAGTATTTCGTCAGCCTGCTCAAGAGCTGGTACGGCGACAACGCCACCGAGGCCAACGACTTCGGCTACGAGTGGCTGCCCAAGCTCGACCCAGGCACCAACTATTCCCACATCGCGCTCTTCGAGGCCATGGCGGAGGGCACAGTCAAGGGACTCTTCTGCTGGGGACAGAACCCGGCAGTGGGTGGCCCCAACGCCTTCGCCGAGCGCCAGGCCCTCCAGAACCTGGAGTGGCTGGTCAGCGTGGACCTTTGGGAGACGGAGACCTGCGCTTTCTGGCAGGAACCCGGCGTCGATCCCGCCGACGTCCAGACGGAGGTCTTCGCGCTGCCCGCGGCCTGCTCCTACGAGAAGGAAGGCAGCATCATCAACAGCGGGCGCTGGAGCCAATGGCGCTGGAAGGCCGTGGATGCGCCCGGCGAAGCTATGGCCGACCTGGAGATGATCAACGAGCTGATGCTCAAGCTGATCGAGCTTTACGAGGGAGAGGGCGGCGCGCTGCCCGAATCGGTCACCAATCTGCGCTGGAAGGGCTGGTACGACGCCAACCCGCTCCCGCGCGGCGCCGATAGCCTGGTCGATCTGGTCTCCCGTGAGATCAACGGCTGGGCCGAGGCCAATCTCGAAGATTATAAAGAGGGCGAGTTGGTGGCCTCTTTCGGTCATTTGCAGGCGGATGGAACCACTTCCTCCTCCAACTGGCTTTATACCCAATCCTACAACGAGAAGGACGGCAACCGCCAGAAATGGCGCGATAACACCGATTACCACCCCGCCGGCATTGGCCTCTACTCCAAGTGGGCCTGGTGCTGGCCCGTCAACCGGCGCATTATCTACAACCGCGCCTCAGTTGACCTGGACGGCAACCCGTGGGATGGAGAGGATTTCGTCATCCGCTGGACGGGTGATGAGTGGGAGGGAGACGTGCCCGATGGCGGCTGGCCGCCGATGAATATGGAAGGCACGCGCTACCCCTTCATCATGAAGCCGGAGGGCTTCTCCCACATCTTCGGGCCGGGCCGCGCTGATGGGCCTTTCCCTGAGCACTACGAGCCGTTGGAGAGCCCTGTCATCAATGCCTTCTCCGGCACGCAGAACAACCCGGCCATCACGGTTTGGAGGCCGGATGAGATCGCCGATCCCAAGGATTACCCCATCGTCTGCACGACTTACCGCGTGACTGAGCACTGGCAGGCGGGTCAGATGACGCGCAACTTGCCCTGGCTGGTGGAGCTGATGCCACAGATGTTCATCGAGATGAGCGAGGAACTGGCACAGGAAAAAGGCATTGCCACCGGTGAGTTGGTCACCGTCGAGTCGATCCGTGGCCAGGTCCAGGGTGTCGCCATCGTCACCAAGCGCTTCAAGCCGTTCACGGTGGCTGGTGAGACGATACACCAGATCGGTGTCCCGTGGCACTGGGGCTTCCAAGGCTTGTGTGTGGGCGATAGCGCCAACAAGCTCAGCCCCTACGTGGGTGATGCCAATACAATGATCCCGGAGTTCAAGGCCTTCCTGGTCCGGGTTAAGAAAGGTGGTGCATAATGTCCAAGGCAGTACTCGTTGATCTCAATCGTTGTATGGGATGTCGCGCCTGTCAGGTAGCTTGTAAGGCGTGGAACGACAATCCCGCCGAGTTGACCCTGTGCTTGGGATGTTACGACAACCCACCGGACTTCTCGGCCGATACCTGGAGCCTGATCCGCTTCGACGAGGTGGAACAGGATGATGGCTTGCACTGGCTCTTCACCAAGCGGCAGTGCATGCACTGCGAAGAACCCGGCTGCGTCAACGTCTGCACAGTCGGCGCTCTGGAGAAGACGCCAGAAGGCCCGGTGATCTATCACGAACACAAGTGCATCGGCTGCCGATACTGTCAGTATGGCTGCCCCTTTGGCGTGCCCCGTTTCGAGTGGGATAAGCCGCTGGGCCTGATCCGCAAATGCACCTTCTGCGTGGACCGGATCAGCGAAGGTCTTGAGCCGGCCTGTGTCAAGGCCTGCCCGACCGACGCCTTGGTCTACGGCGATCGCGAAGAGCTAATCACCGAGGCCCACGCTCGCATCGCGGAAAGCCCCGATAAGTACATCAATCACGTCTACGGCGAGGATGAGGCCGGGGGAACGTCCTGGCTCTACCTCTCGCCGGTGCCTTTCGAGGAGATCGGCTTCCCGACGCTGAGCTCCGAACCGATGACGCACGCCAGTGAGGTGGTCATGAGCATGACGCCTGTGACTGTCGTGGCGGTCGCGGCCGGACTGCTCGGACTGCGCTGGCTCACCGAGCGGCGTGAGAAGGGCTTGCAGGAACAGGAGAAGGAGGAATAGCGATGACGGCACTTACCCAAAAGAAACCTTCGACCCTGGGATGGGTCATCCTCGCAGCCCTCGCGGCGCTCACCGTGCTGGGTCTCGTAACCGGCGTCTATCGTCTGTTCACCGGGCTGGGGGCCACCACTGATCTTTCCGATCAATATGCCTGGGGCCTGTGGCTCGGCTTCGACTTTCTCCTGATCGCTTTCGGCGGCGCCGCTTTCACCCTGGCGCTGGTGGTCCATATCTTCAACCTGGAGAAATACCACGCTGTCCTGCGGATGTCTTTGCTCACCGGCTTCCTCAGCTACGTCTCAGTGCTGATCATTCTGCTGATCGACCTGGGGCGTCCGGACCGTTTCTGGGGCTTCATCGTCTATCCAAACATCCATTCGCCCCTCTTCGAGGTTTCCTGGTGCATCCTCCTCTACACGTTCGTGCTGGCCCTTGAGGTGGCACCCTTGGTCTTCGAGCGTCTCAACCCGAAGATCGCGCATCTTTTGCACCAGGCCGTGCTGCCGGTGACCATCGCCGGTATCACCCTCTCCACCTTGCACCAGTCGACGCTGGGCACGCTGGCCCTATCCTTGCCGGAGAGGATCCATCCTCTGTGGTGGAGTTGGTTGTTGCCGCTTCTGTTCTACCTCTCCGCCATCGGTCTGGGGCTCTCGGCGACGATTATGCTGGCGCTGGTGGCCAACAAAGCCTTCGGGCGCGAGTTGGTGAAGACGGATGTTCTGGCCGGACTGGCCAAGGGCTCCGTCGGCCTGTGGATCGTCTACGCCATCTTGCGCTTCGGTGACCTGCTCTTCACCGGCAAGCTGGGGCACGTGTTCGCTTTCGACAAGCTGAGCATTCTCTTCTGGCTTGAGATGCTCCTGATGGTGATCGCTCCCATCGTGCTCTACGCTATGCGTGGAGTGCGGGAGAGCAAGGCTGGCCTGTTCTGGACCGCCTTGATGGTCATGCTGGGGGTATCCTTCAACCGCTTCGAGATTCTCTTCTCCGGAGAGCCGATCCCGGTCGGAGCTTCCCACGTGAAGGCCAGCTACTTCCCCTCCTTCATCGAATTCGCGGTACAGTTCGGTGTCTTGGCGGCGGCGGCGCTGGCATGGTATCTGGCGATCCGCTTCTTGCCGGTCTTCACCGGAGCGGAGGCTGAGGCCCACTAGATCGACTGTTTCCTAACAGTCAACTGTGGCTGAAAAGGGCAAGGGCTGTAATTGGCCCTTGCCCTTCTACGTCTTTTGAGGAATAATGAAGACTATTCAGCCCGCTCAAGCCGGGTGTG
>CAZDYW010000136.1:0-7114 GCA_964509655.1 uncultured Anaerolineales bacterium | reverse complement strand
TAGGAGCGGGACTCCGTGCTTGCCCGTACAAAATGCTAGCGGGCGGGCACGGAGTCCCGCCCCTACGATAATGCTTACTTCGGTCGCACGTCCGCGCCGGGCACCGGCAAGGTCTCCAGTATCTCCCTCATCACACTCTCGCCGCTGACATCCCGCAGACGCGCAGCGGGGCTGACAATCAGCCGATGGGCCAGCGTCGGCTCGGCCAACATCTTGACGTCGTCGGGAATGACATAATCGCGGCCTTGCATCGCGGCCCAGGCCTGACCGGTGCGGTAGAGGGCCAGCGATCCTCGCGGGCTGGCGCCCAGGTAGATGTCGGGGTGCTTGCGCGTCTGCTCGACGATCTCCACGATGTACTGTTTGATCAGCCCGTCCAAGTAGACATCCTTCAGCGCTCTCTGCGCAGCGACGATCTCCTCAAGCGCGACCACCTGCTCAACCCTCGTCACCGGATGGACGTAGCGCTGCGATTCCAAAATCGCGATTTCATCTTTGGAACGCGGATAACCCAAGCGTATGCGCATCAGGAAACGATCCAACTGAGCCTCCGGAAGCGGGAAGGTGCCCTCATACTCGATGGGGTTCTGGGTCGCCATAACCAGGAAGGGCTCTGGCAAAATGTGCGTCACGCCGTCCACGGTGACCTGGAGTTCCTGCATAGCCTCCAGCAGCGCCGCCTGGGTCTTCGGCGTGGCTCGGTTGATCTCGTCGGTGAGGACAATCTGGGCCATAATCGGGCCAGCGCGGTATTCAAACTCGCGCGTCTTCTGGTTGAAGATAGAGACACCGGTAACGTCGGAGGGCAGCATATCCGGCGTGAACTGAATGCGGCTGAACTTGCAGCCCAACGATTTAGCCAGCGTGCGGGCCAACATTGTCTTGCCCACGCCGGGCACGTCCTCGATCAGGATATGTCCCTGGGACAACAAACCGACGACGATGAGTTCAACCACCTCGCGCTTGCCGATGATGACTCGCTCGACGTTCTCGATGATGCGAGCGGTGACCGACCGTACCTCTTTCATGTTAGCTCCTGTTCTGCATAGTAGATTGGTTCAATCTCAGAGATTGAACCAATCTGGGAATAGCGATTAGCGATTTTTCCGCCGGCTTGACTTGTGACGCGGAAGACCGCCCCGGTAGGCCGGCGCCTGGATGGAGAAGAGCGTGCAACGGCTCACGTCCAGCATGCGAGTCGCCAGGCGGGGATCGAGCTCTTCGATGGGCGTGGCGGTAGTGATGACGGTCGGCAGACGCGCGTTATAGCGATAATCGAAAACCTGATACAATTTTTCCCGCGCCCAAGGCGTCGCCGACTCAGTGCCCAGATCATCCAGGATGAGCAGTGGCGCCCGCCGCACCTCCTCGAAGCGCTTGTCGAAGGAGACCGGACTCTGGGGGTTGAAGGTGGCACGCAGGTGATCCAACAGATCGGGGACCACGACGAACAGGGCCGAGTGACCTTTCTCCACGCGGTAGTTGGCGATGGCGGCGGCCAAATGGGTCTTTCCACAACCATAGGTACCGACGAAGATCAACCACTCCGCAGGCGGAGATTGGGCAAAGCTCTGAGCGGTGTCGAGGGCGCGTTTGAGGTTCACCTGCTCCAAGCGCGGCAGCTCGCCCTGGCGCAGATCGAAATTATCGAACGTCTGGCCGTGGTGCAAATCAAGACTGCTCAAATCCGACTGATCCTGCGCGACACCGGCCCGGCGATAATCCGGGGCGGTGATAGAGACGATCTTGCTCAAATCCGGATCGACCAGGCGCGAGCGCAGCCGCAACGGGATGTCCTCAAGCTCGTGATTGGTGGTGATAACGGTCGGCAGGCGGGCATTGTAGCGATGGTTGAAGATCTGGAAGAGTTTCTCTTGCGCCCATGGCGTCGCCGACTCGGTGCCCAGATCGTCTAGGATGAGGATGGGCGCGGTGCGGATTTCGTCGAAGCGGTCTTCGTATGGCGCTCTGTGCTCGGCGGGGTTGGTGGGAGCGAAGGCGGAGCGGAGATGGTCCAGCAGGTCGGGCACGGTGATGAAAAGCACCGCTCGGCCGTGCTCGACGCAGTAGTTGGCGATGGCGGCGGCCAAGTGGGTCTTTCCACAGCCGTAACCACCCTTCAGCACCAGCCAGCCCTCCGGATTATGGGCGAAGGTCTTGGCCTCGTCATAAACCCAGCGCAGGTTAGCCCTTTTTTCGGGCGGCAGACCGTGCCCCTCATAGGCGAAGGATTCGAACTCCATGCGCTCCAGCACTTCGAGCTCGCTCAGCAAGCGCAGCTTTTTCACCCGCTGCTCTGCCAGATCCTCCATGCGGCAGGAACAGGGCACGAGTTTGCCGAAGTCCGGATGTCCGATGGGCACGTCGGCACGCACATACCCCAGACCATTGCAAATGGGGCAGACATCTTCCGCTTCAGGCCGCTCGTTTTTGTCTCCCGGCTCAGCGCTCGATGTAGTCGCCGTATTTTCCCTCGATGTATCGTCTTCGGTCGGCTTCATCAGATCGCTCAAATGCCTCATCCTCTTTCCCCTCAGTGCGCCAACGTTCCAGAATGGCGCGGATGTATTTCCAACTGCGCTTGTTCAGCCTGACCGCTTCGCGGAATGCCTCCTCGATCCACTCGGATGGGTAGGTCTGTTCGGCTTCGCGCAACTCTTCCGCGATGAGGGGAGTGAGCATGCCGATGTTTTGCTCATACAGCGTGAAGATGTTGGGCCGCCCCGTCTCCCAGGGCGCCCGGTCATCCTCGATCCGCTCGCCGCGCGAGATGGCCTCGACGGCGGCCCGCCCCTTGGGCGTGTTGGCAAAGTAGAGCTCATCAGCACTCTTACCCCGACCGGCCTTAACCCGCAGCAATGTCCCCCGCTCAACCGCCCGCTCCAGCGCCGCGTCCAGCGCCGCGATGGATGCCTCGCCCAGTCCGGAAAGCAGCGCCCGGTCGGATTTCAGATCAGCGCGGCGGAGATAGCGCACTTTACCCCTCTGGCGCCCCAGCTTCCAGATCACGTGCAACGTCAGCTTCAGCTCATCCAGGTCGTCGATGAGGGGGATCAGATCGGTGAAGACCGGTTCCGGCATGCCCACGATGCGCACTTTGCCGGATGGGAATCCGCTAAACGTTTTCATATCGTGATTGATTATACTCGGTGGATTGGGGTGGGTCAAGGAATATATCGGGGAAAGGGGCGAGAGGTTCACATATCGGGGCAAGGCTGGTAATCCGCGCCGATGATCAAGCGGAAGTCAAATTCTGATTCGTCCCCGGGGCGCTGGAGCACTTGAGCAGCGGAAAGGCCAAAGGTTTGCTGGAGATAGCTGACGCCCGTGCCCTTGGTGGTCTCGCCGAAGAAGATCAGTTGCGTCTCGGCATAATCGCGCCGGTCGGGCTCGCCGAGCGCCGCCGGGAAGCCGGCCCGGTAGAGCCGATCCGCAGCCAATAGATCCCAATCGGCCTTCTGAGTGCCATTCCAAACCTCGACAGGCTTGTAGGCACGGGTGACGCGAGCCTTGGGGATGGGCGCCATAGCCTCCGCCACGGTGGGCCGGATTTTATCCCACTGCGGCAAGTAGACCCCACCACCATAGGGCGTCGTCCAGGGCGTCACTTCTTCCGCGCCGATGTTGTAAAAGCGCACATTCCGCTCATCCAGTTCGAGGGCCACCTGCGCCAGGTCGATCAGATCGGGAAGCGCCAGGTCGGTCTTCACTATGTCCCGGCCACGCACCCAAAGTTCCGGTAT
The DNA here is from genome assembly GCA_964509655.1 of uncultured Anaerolineales bacterium. GTDB lineage: Bacteria > Chloroflexota > Anaerolineae > B4-G1 > B4-G1 > CAZANJ01. The sequence goes on along the minus strand of CAZDYW010000136.1, from coordinate 3,371 downwards.
CTGCTTGAGCATGCCAGCCTCGCGCATCCTGTACCAGAGCGCCTGGAGCACCTGCTGCTGGCGCTGCTCGCGTGAAAAGACGCTGGTCGTCTTCCTGGAGCGAGCGTACCAAAGAGCGGTCTCCCCGTCCATATGGTGCATCCCCGGCTCCAGCGTCAGGATGGGATATTGGCCGTTTTCGTCAGGGTAGGGCCAATGATCGCTGAGGCGACAGTGAACGGGAATATCCAGCCCGCCGACGGTGTCCACGATTTCGATCAGGCCATCGAAGTCGGTGCGCACATAATGATCGACCCGGATGCCCAGATTGTAGAGCAAGGCGTCACGCACCAGGGCCGGCCCACCGCCCTCGTAGCCGTACTTCTCACCGTAGAAATCGGCGAAATTGATGCGCGTCATCCAGAGGCTGGGAATGTAGACGTAGAGATCGCGGGGGATGGAAATCACGGAGACCGAGCCCTCGCTGCGATGGACGGAGACGACCTGCACCACATCGGTGTGCCATTCCGACCAATCGGGCCGTTGATCGCTGCCCAGGACGACGATGTTGATCGCATCGGAGGCCACCGGCACAGGGGAAACAGGCGTCGGGATTGGCAGCGTTGTGGAAGGCACAAATCCGCCCGGCCCCATACCGGGGAAAGGAGCCGGATCTATGAGTAGCACGGGAGTGGGAGACAGCTTGGCGGGCAAGTCCGGCGTCCTGATGTCCAGTAACTTTGGGTCCGGCGTGGTTGTGGGTGATGGCCTTATGGTGGACGGGGCGACCGATGCGGTGGGTGTCGGCGCCGTCGCGCTGGGCGAAGGCGAGGGCTCCGGCGAGGCGCTTGAGGTTGGCGAAGCCATTATGCCCGGTGCAGTCGCCGTCACGGTGGCGTCGACTATAGCCGCTTGCACCGATTTCTTGGCCGATACTTGCGTCCTGATCATCCAGGTGAACATGATCACCAGCAGGAGCAACATAGCCAGCACCATCAGCCCCACTAACACGTGCTGCCATCTCTCCTGTACCACTTCATAGGCTCGACTATCCTGGACCCGCTCCTTCAGATCGGCGAGGAATTTAAGATTTTGCAGGGATGATTTAAGATCGCGATCTCCTGAGCCCGTCGGGGGGCCGTTGTGATCCGGCGCGAGGCCCGGCCGGAACTGGGGCACGTAAGCTTGATGTGTGGCTTGCAGGTCCTCCAGCATGACCTCCGTCTCCTCCAGTAGACGGCGCTTCTCGATGTAATCCCCTATCACGCGGGTGATCTCATCCAAGAGATCCCTTTCCTCGTCGAGAAAATCGTGCTCCTCGGTGTAAGCGATGTAGATCTTGCCGGATGGTCGCAAAGCTCGCCCGCCCTCGACAATCTGGCAACTCAAATCCGGCGCCTCTTCTACGCCGTAGACCTCGCCCTCGAACGTGATGGCTGCCACGCATACTTCCGTGTATCGCAGGGCGGGCGGGATACGCTCCGTCACCCATTGCAGGAATTCGGGCACCGGCAATGTCTCCGCCACTTTGTGGCTGATGTCCCGCAGTGAGTTAAATTGCTCGACGCGCTTATCGAGTAGCTCTTTGGCGTGAGGTTGCTTTGTGAGATCGGTGACCACGTGGGCGAGATAGAGCTGCTTCCCGGCTTCATCACGAATGGGAAAGATACTTTGAACGATGGGCACGAGCTCACCCTCGGCCGCAAGGAAGCTCAACTCGCCGGTCCATTGGCTCTCGCGCATCGCCAAGGGCAGAATTTCCGTGCGCAAACGCTCCTGTATCTCCGGCGGGTAATAGTTGGTCATCGACTTGCCCAGAACATCCTCCGCGCTGTCCGCGCCGAGGAGGGCACAGAGGGCCGGGTTGGCGTGAATGATGGCGTTCTCCTCCAACGTGGTCCACCCGACGCCATAGATCGGCTTGGGCTTTGGGAGCTCTTCTGGTTGCTCCGGTAATGACGCGCTCGCCGCGATCTCCTCGACGCGCTCGATTTCATCCTCGCTCGCGCCTGGCTCGCGGACGACGAGGGCCAGATTGATGGGCCAGCCCTGCTGATTCAAAATGGGGAAGACGGTCAAGTGGGCCTCAAACAAGCTACCATCCTTGCGCCGCTGCTGCACTTCGCCGTCCCACCCATCCGCCTTGGCCTGGGGGATCACCTGCTCGGTGAGTGTAGCGCGTTGATCCTCCGGCCAAAGCTCGGACAGCGGAAGATCATCCAGTTCTCTTTCCTCATAGTCGTAACCGAAGGTCTTGTAGAAAGCTTGGTTGCTGTAGGTCTGGTTGCCCTTGAGATCGCTGACGGTGATGGCCTCCCCGGCGTTCTCCACCAGGGACTGGAAGGTGACCAGTTGTCTCTCGAATTGCTGGCGCTCGATCATATCGCTGATCGGATCAACGGCAAAATTACTTTGCGCCGCGACAGTTTCCTCCAAATCGGAGAACAAATCCTCAAGTTGGCTCACCAATATCTTTTCATCATCCATCATTCATCAGCTCCTTTGCCAGTGCGCGGTACTGCTCGGCGCCCCTGGTATTCGGCGCGTAGAGCGTGACCGGCTGGCCGACGGTCGGGCTTTCACGCAGCTTGGTATCCACCTCAATGATGGCGTCGAAGAGAATCCGCTTTAGTCCCCGTTCCATCTGGTCGCGTATGACGCCACAGATCCTGTTGCGTCGATCATACATCGTCACCAGCACGCGATAGAGCAGGCGGGAATTAGTTCTCTTCCGCACCAGTTCCACCAGATTGATGGTCTGGCGCAGTGAGTGGGCCGCGTAATACTCACACTGCATGGGGATGATCAGAAGATCAGCCGCGGTCAAGGCGTTCAGTGTCAAGATGTTAGGGGACGGCGGGCAATCGATCAGGACTAAGTCGTAGATTCCATTACCCATCGCGTTCAGCGCGTTCTTCAGACGGAACTCATACCCGGCTCGTTTATAGAGAATCTTGTTGAGCACGGCCAGCTCTTGATGAGCGGGCACAATGTCGAGGCCGGGTATTCCGCTTTCGCGACTGACGCTCAGCAGGGAAGTATTGCCCAGGATAGCATCATCCACTCCCCGGCGCACCTCCTCCGGCTCTATTCCCAGGGATAAAGTGAGGTGGGCTTGAGGGTCCAAATCGATCAAGAGGACGCTCTTCCCCATCTCCGCCAGGCACGCCCCTAGAGAAAGGCAAGTCGTGGTCTTAGCCACGCCCCCTTTCTGATTGCTGATGGCGATTGTTGCAGCCATTGTACGCAGCCTCCGATCTCAATAGTCGTAGTTGCTCCTCCTCCTGTGCGAACAGGAGCTCTCACACATCCCATTATAATTGGAGTTTGGGCGCAGCGGGATTACAGCCATGTTACAAGCTGGTTACAGGAGGATTTTCCCCCTCACCCTA
>CAZDYW010000135.1:0-7151 GCA_964509655.1 uncultured Anaerolineales bacterium | reverse complement strand
TGTAGGACGGTTGTGGCTCGGATTTGGCAATCCGAGCCGAGCACGGCTGACGCCACGCGAAATCTCAAAAAGGCCAGCCGCGCTCCCATTGGCACGCCTTCGGGACTATGATACAATAGAGATATCGGTAACCTACAACCTACAACCTGCAACTTGCAACCTACAATGAACTTAATCAACTGGTTTCTAGCCTTACTCCCCCTTCTGGCCGTGCTCGTGCTGATGCTACGCTTTCAATGGAGCGGCGCAAAGGCCGGGGCGGTTGGCTGGAGCGTCGCTCTTGTCATCGCCGTGCTGCGCTTTGGCACGGGATGGCGCGTGCTGGCCTATGCCCAACTCAAGGGTGCCCTGCTGACCCTCTTCGTGCTCTACATCATCTGGGCCGCGCTCCTATTCTACCGTGTCACCGATGAGGCCGGCGCGGTGAGGGCCATCGGCGCTGGCCTACCGCGCCTCACGCCGGACCGGGGCATGCAAGCGCTGCTCCTGGGCTGGGTCTTCAGCAGCTTCCTGCAAGGTGTGAGCGGATTCGGAGTGCCGGTGGCTATCGTGGCACCTTTGATGGCAGGACTGGGATTCCCTACCACGTCCGCAGTCGCCATCCCCTCAGTAGGCCATCCCTGGGCCATCACCTTCGGCTCGCTGGGCGCTTCCTTCTTCGCACTGATAGCAGCGACGGGCCGGGCCGGGGCCACCCTGGCACCCTGGTCAGCCGTGATGCTGACGCTGGCTTGCTTCTGTTGCGGCGCGGCGACGCTCTGGGCAGCCGGTGGCTGGCCCACGCTGCGGAACGGACTGATCCCCCTGCTCCTCATCGGAACAGCGATGTCTGGAGCACAGTACCTGACCGTGACCCATGGGATGTGGTCCATCGGCGGGATGATGGGAGGGCTGGCCGGGCTGGCGGTGGGGGTGACGTGGGCGCGGCTGAAGCGCGGACCGATGGAGCCACAAGAATCCACATCGCCCGCTCCAAAAAGCTCGGCGGGCGAAATGGCGCTGGGATGGGCGCTAGTGCCTTATGGCATCCTGATCATAATCGTACTGACGGCCCAACTGGTGCCGCCGATTCACGACTTCCTGGGCCAGGTGGTGCTCCGCGTCCAGTTCCCTGAACTATCCACCACAAAGGGCTGGGTCACACCGGCGGAGACGGGGCGCACCATCAACGTCTTCGGCCACGCCGGGGCGCTGTTGATCTATGCCTCGCTCCTCACCTACGGGCTGTTTCGCCTGCGGGGAGATTATGCCCCCGGCGTCGCGCGTCGCATCGCGAGCGGAGTAGTGCGACGCGCCACACGCTCCAGCCTGGGTACGGCGGCGATGGTGGGCATGGCGGTGACCATGCAACACGCCGGGATGACCTATCTCCTGGCCCAGGGATTGGCACAGGTGGCGGGGCCGATCTTCCCACTGGTCGCACCCTTCATCGGCGCCCTGGGCGCATTTATGACCGGCTCCAACACCAACTCCAACGTCGTGCTCGGCGATTTACAGCAGAGCGTGGCGGCGCTGACCGGCCTGAACCCGCTCATCATCCTGGCGGCCCAGACGGCTGGCGCGGCCATCGGATCGGCCACCGCTCCGGCGAAAGTGATCGTGGGGTGCAGCACGGTGAAAGCGGAGGAGGGGCCAGCGCTGAAGGCCGTGCTGCGCTACGCCGTGGTCATCCTACTTGTCCTGTCCGCCGCGACCGGCGCCGCGATCTATCTCTAACTCTAAATTAGCGCTTCCAGCAACTGGCGGGCGAGCGCCTTGGCGCCGGGCTCGACGTCGCCGACCGGCCCCACGCAGGCGGGACAGCCAGCGCTACACGGGCAATCCCTAACCTGCTCCAGCGCCGCCGTCAACAGCTCATCCCGTATCTCGTAGAGCTGTGCGCTCAGCCCGACGCCGCCGGGCATATTATCGTAAAGCGTGACGGTCGGGCTCGCCGCAGCCCGCGTCTCCACCGCCGAGCCCAAATCCCCCGGTGCGCACATCAGATGGAGCGGCGCCAGATTCCTCAGCAGATAGGCCAACCCGCCCAAAGCCCCGCGCGTTCCCCTCGCTCGCTCCACGCGCCGATGACAATTGGAGCAGAGCGTGATCAGATTCTCCAGCCGATTGGCGAGCTTATAGAAATCATTCTTACCTGGGACGTAGCCAAAGGTCCGGAAAGGCGTCACGTGATGCACATCGTGCTGGCGCCCCTCCCGCTCCGGTGCGCCGCATTGCTGGCAGCGGTAGCCATCGCGGGCGCGGGCGGCCTCGCGCTGAGCCGACCAGTTTGGGCCGTAGTCGATCCGAGGCCGGAGCACGCCGGCCTTTTGCAACTCCTTGGTCAATTCCTCGGATAGCGTCAGCCAGTAGCCCAGAGTGCGCATCCGCTGCTCTGGCAGATCGATGGGCGCCCAGCCCAGCGTCTCGTGGGTGTACCGCTTGACCCGCCGGTAACCGGTCGCGCGGGAGGTGACGAGTAGCTCGCCGTAGGCATGAACTACACCTTGGCCCGCACCGCTTTCCTCTTCCGCGCCGATAGCGGCGGACGAAGTGGAGCGCATCACGTCCAGCACCTCAACCTCCGTCGTGGCCGCGGCGCGGGTATAATAATCCAGCCTGTCCGGGCGCACACGCGCGACTCCCTCCTCCCAATCCAGATCCTCGACAAAGTACGCCTCGCCGCCGTGCAGGTAAACCGCGCCCTCGTGGATCAAGGCCGGAGCGCTGGGGCGATCCATCTCGCCGATCACCTCTGGAGCGCTTTCCTCGTTCCCAACGGTCTGGATGATGATATTATCGGGCGAGTTGGTGCGCAGCGAGAGCCGCGCCGCCGGGTAGCCCTCGCCGATCCAGGTGTAATTCCCGTTGTGACGATGAAGCAGATCCTCATCGGCCAGCGCATCCAGAACCTCCTCGACATCCTCGAAGCGGCCAAAAGATTCGCCACGCTCGAAGGGCAACTCGAAAGCCGCGCAAGCCAGATGATTGACCAGCACGGCCAGATTGTCAGGATCGAGCAGCGCGTGCTCGACCGGCTGGCCGAAGAAGTATTTCGGATGGGTGATGAGATATTGATCGAGCGGCAAGGCGCTGGCGACCAGCACCGCGCTGGCCTGAGCGCGTCGCCCGTACTGTCCACCGGAAGCCCTGCGACCGGCGCGACCGGCCTGTTGCCACGTGCTGGCGATTGTGCCCGGATAGCCCGTCATTATACAGGCGCTCAGTTGGCCGATGTCGATGCCCAGCTCCAGCGCATTGGTCGCTACGACGCCGCGCACGCGCCCTTCGCGCAGCCCGCGCTCGATGGTGCGCCTTTCTTGGGGCAGATAACCGCCGCGATAGCCCTGAATGGCCTCGCCGGGCATCGCGCCGCTCATACCGTCGCGCAAGTATCCGAGCAACAACTCCACGGTCAGGCGGGCGCGGGCAAAGATGATGGTCTGCACGTCGGCCTTCAGGAAGCGAGCCGCGATGTCCTTGGACACCAGCGTGGAGCTGCGCCGGATACCGAGATCCTGATCGACCATGGGCGGGTTGTAGAAGACGAAGTGTTTCTCCCCCCGTGGCGCGCCGTCGTCGTCCACCAGCGTGACCGGCGCCTCGACGAGGCGCTCGGCCAGTTGGCGCGGATTGGCAATGGTGGCCGAGGCGCATATGAACTGCGGATCAGTTCCATAGAAGCGGCAGATTCGTCTCAGCCGCCGCAGCACGTTCGCCACGTGCCCACCGAAGACGCCACGATAGACGTGCAATTCATCGAGCACCACGTAGCGCAGATTGCTGAAAAAGCGCATCCAGCGCGTGTGATGGGGCAGGATGCCGATGTGGAGCATATCCGGATTGCTCACCAGCAGCCGCGCCTCGTTGCGAATAGTGGAGCGCTGTGAGGAGGGCGTGTCGCCGTCATAGGGGCGCACGGCGATGGGAGATGGAATGTGGGAGGTAATTGATCTAAGCTCGGAGAGCAAATTTTGGAGATTGGCGATCTGATCATGGGCCAGCGCCTTGGTGGGGAAGAGGTAGAGGGCGCAAGCGTCGGGATCGTTGAGCAGCGTATTAAGAATGGGCAGATTGTAGGCCAGCGTCTTGCCGGAGGCAGTGGAAGTGGCGAGTACCACGTTCTCGCCCGCCAGCGCTGCCTTGATGGCCTGGGCTTGATGGCTGTAGGGCTGCTCGATGCCTTGCGTCTGGACGGTAGCGACGATGCGCGGATCGAGCGCCCTGGGCCAAGGTGAGCTGTGTGCCATACGGGCCGGGATGCGCTGCCAGGTGGTCACGCAGCGCATGAAGGCGGGATCTTGCCGGAAAGCGTTCAGGACATCGGAAAGGTTGAGGTTCATAATGTGCCCCATTATAAGCCGTGCGGCGCGGGAGGCAAGCAGAGAATGGCATTCCGTGTAGGGAATGGTATAATATGCGATAAGACGCCGCAAGAGCATCCATATCAAGGAGGGAGACTGATGGAGATCAGGGACAAAATCGAGCATGATCCCGTGGCCGAAATGTACCAGGCGGATGCCTACATGCGCTGGGCATTGGAGGCCGCCGAAGAGGTCATCGGCAAGAAAGGTCTGGCCATCGTCCTGCGTGACGCTGGCCTGGAGCGCTTCATCAACAATTACCCGCCCGATGAGCTGAAGTTCAGTGGCGACATCACGCTCGGCGATTACGCCGCTCTCAATGCTGGCCTGTTCAATTTCTTTGGACGGGCGGGAAAAAGTATGGTCATACGTATCGGCAGGCTGTCTACGTTGCGTGCGATCAAGGAACAGGGCAAGTTATTCGGCGTTGCTGCCGCAGTAGCCTCCAAGGTATTGCCTCTTCCCGCCCAACTCAAGATCGGCGTGGGTAATATACAGAAGGGATTCCGCGAGCTCTGGCAGTCCGTCGGGCAAGATTTTCGCGTGAGGGCCGAGGATCGAGGGGACAAGCTGGCCTACATCACCGAGACTTGCTCCGTATGCGCCGGGAAACAGTCCGACGAGCCCATGTGCTGGCTCTGGAACGGCGTGCTCCAAGAGAGCACCAAATGGCTGACCGGCAAGGAGTTCGAAATCAGGGAAGTGGAATGTCGAGCGATGGGCGCCCCTGCCTGTGTGTGGGAAGTCAGCAAGAAGCCCAAGGAATAGCGAGGCCAAGTGCTTGACCGAGACACTGTAGACGCCGTGTTGTTCGACCTGGATGGCACACTGATGGACACCGATGACCAAGCAGTGGAGCGAATGGCGCTTCGGCTGCAAAAGCTGGGCTGGCCCCACCCGCACCGGGCAGCTCGCCGCTTATTTATGGCCCTGGAGTCGCCGGGCAATGCCATCTTGACTTTACTGGATATGTTCGGGTTGGATGGGCCCACGATGGGGCTCTTCAACCGACTCCGCCGCTGGCGAGGTGCCTCCACCAAGGGAAACTTCCGCATCGTCGCGGGCGTCGAGGGGATGCTGGCCGAATTGGATGGGCGTTATCGCTTGGCCGTCGTCACCACACGGGAAGCGCACGAGGCGGAGGCTTTCCTCGATCAGTATGACTTGCGCGAGCGCTTCGATGCCGTCGTGACCCGCGAGAGCACCTGGCGGCTGAAGCCCCATCCGGAGCCCGTTCGGTATGTGGCCGAGATGCTCGACGTGCCGGTCGAGCGGTGCGTGATGGTCGGAGATACCACGGTGGACGTGCGGGCTGCGCGGCGCGCTGGCGCCAAGGCGGTCGGCGTGCTCTGCGGCTTCGGCGAGCGAGATGAGCTGGAGCGATGCGGCGCCCAAGCGATCCTAGAATGCACATCCCAGCTCTCATCGCTGCTTTAGTTACTGTTAGAGTTCAAGGCAAGAGATGAACACAAACATTTCTTACGCTCAAATGGAGGCACCGATTGGAGATGTATGGGTGGCTTCGACCGACGAGGGTATCTGCGCGGTAGGGCTGGGCGCGGGGCAACCTGAGGACATCTTCGGTTGGCTGGCCCGGCACGTCGATTCGGGACCACCGCAGGAGAAGCCAGGGGCGCTGAGCGAAGTGCTGGCCCAACTGCGTGCCTACTTCTCCAGCGAGCGCCGCGCCTTCGATCTGCCGCTGGACGTGCGCGGCACCGATTTCCAGCGCAGCGTCTGGGAGCAGGTCGCTCTCATTCCCCATGGCGAGACCGTCTCTTACGGCGAGATCGCGCGAGGCATCGGGAAACCGGGTGGTGCGCGAGCGGTCGGCGCGGCGGTGGGCGCAAATCCACTGCCGATCATCATACCCTGTCATCGCGTGATCGGCGCCGACGGATCGTTGACCGGCTACGGCGGCGGCTTGGAGATCAAGGAGGCGCTGCTGCGGCTGGAAGGCGTCGAACTGTTCTAAAATAGTCAAAGGTGACGAGAATCCAAGGCAATGAATGAAACGCGAAGCAACTATGACGGCGCTTGGAAGGAAGCGTTGGAGCGATACTTTGACGACTTCATGGCTTTTTTCTTCCCTCAAGCTCACGCCGAGATTGACTGGTCAATAGAATATGAGTTCCTGGACAAGGAGTTACAGCAAGTCGCGCGGGATGCAGAACTTGGGCGGCGCCGCGCGGACAAACTGGCCAAGGTTTGGAGAAGAAACGGTGAGGATGTCTGGGTATTGGTGCATGTCGAGGTACAGAGCCAGGAGGAAAGGGCATTTGCCGAGCGAATGTATGTCTACAACTATCGGCTGTTCGACCGTTATCAACGACGGGTGGCGAGCCTGGCGGTGCTGGGAGACGAGCGAACGAAGTGGCGTCCCAGCCGGTTTGGACAGGAACTGTGGGGATGCCGGATGACGTTCGAGTTCCCGGTAGTGAAACTCCTGGATTACAATGAGGAAGAAAACTGGGCAGCGCTGGAGCAGAGCCATAATCCATTTGCGACCGTGGTGATGGCACATTTGAAGGCACAGGAGACCCGCTATGATGAGGAGCAACGGAGAAAATGGAAGATCCACCTGATTCGGCAATTGTACGAGCGGGGGTATGATAGAGATGATGTACTCAACCTATTTCGATTCATCGACTGGATGATGAGTTTGCCAGAGACAGTGGAAGAGGAGATTTGGCAAGAGATGAAAGAGTACGAGGAGGCAGAGCAGATGGAATACATCACGAGCGTCGAGCGAATCGGCATAAAGCAAGGCATAAGGGAGGGCCGGCAGCAAGGCATTCAGCAAGGCAT
>CAZDYW010000134.1:0-7162 GCA_964509655.1 uncultured Anaerolineales bacterium | reverse complement strand
ATCACTCGTGTCTGTGCTTTCATTTTATTACCTCCTTAGATAATTAATAGTGATAGCGAATGATGAATGCAATTCTCTATTCTCTATTCTTCATTCTCAAGTACTCAAGCCAGCCCTGGATATTCGCCAGGGTGGTGTGAACCCTCATGACGGGCTTGACCAAAGCTTGCATCGCTCGCTCTACGTAAGATAGACCCAGAGACACATATTCGTGAATCATATAAAGCCAGCTGGGGAGGTTCTCGTGTTTCAGCAGCCACCACATGCCGTAGGCCAGGCCGCCGAACAACGCCAGCGGGATCAGCGTGAAGATAAAAGTTCCGCTGGCGAGAAGAATGAGGGAAAGATCGCGCAATACGTTCATATTACACATCCTTTTTATTATGCGGGGCACATTGCCGCGTAGGCAGTCACGGGTACTTTGACATACCGGTACTTCCACAAACTGGACAACGCTTATGTTTTTTCATCGACCTCAGTATACCCTTCCAGGCCCCATCCGTCAACCGCTCTCCACCCGTGCGATCTCTTTCAGCACCTCTACCAATTCATCCCGCCAGCCGCGCTCCATCGGCAGCCAGATTCCACGGCGGCTGATGCTGGCCCGTCCATCCAGGGTGCGTTGCAGTTCCGCGCGATGGGGAAAATCTCCAAACCTAGACCGCAGCACTAGACGTCCGTTATCGACGGTGACCACCCGCACACTGGCGTCTCTGGCCAGAGCCTTCAATCGCAGTTGATACAGCAAGTTCTGGGCCGAGGTGGGCAGAGGCCCAAAGCGGTCGCTTAGCTCTCTTTTCATCTCGTCGATCTCCCACATTGAGTTCAACTCCGCCAGGCGTCGGTACATCTTCAGCCGCAGCCACGTATCGGGGACGTAATCCTCCGGCAAGCTCACCGGAATCGGCAGGTCGATGCGGATGTTGGTCAGCGGCTCCGGCGGCGGAGATTTGCCCTCCCGCTTGGCCTTCAGCTCCTCCACCGCCCGCGCCAACAGCCGCGTGTAGAGGTTGAATCCAATGGCCGAGATATGGCCCGATTGCCGGGTGCCCAGGATGTCGCCCGCGCCGCGAATCTCCAGATCGCGCATGGCGATGGTGTATCCCGCGCCCAGGCCGTTGGCCTCGTGGATGGTCTCCAGGCGCTGGCGTGCCTCGGATGTCAAGCGGCTCGGTCGCATATGCAAGAAATAAGCGTAGGCCCGCTGCGCTCCTCGGCCCACGCGCCCCCGAAGCTGATAAAGCTGCGCCAATCCAAAGCGCCCGGCCCGCTCGACGATGAGGGTGTTGGCGTTGGGAATATCGAGCCCGCTCTCGATGATGCTGGTGCAGACCAGCACATCGATCTCGCCCCTGGAATCGACGAAACGCACCATCGTCTCCTCCAGGTCTGACTCTCGCATCTGGCCGTGGGCCACGGCGAACGCTGCCTCCGGCACCAGCCGTTCCAGCCGCTTGCGCACCGTCTGGATAGTTCGCACGCGGTTGTGGACGTAGAAGACCTGCCCTCCGCGCTCCAATTCGCGCAGGATGGCCCGCCGCACCAGCGTGGCGTCATACTCCCCCACGTAGGTGGTGACTGGTTGCCGCTCCTCCGGCGGCGTCTCAATCACACTGATGTCGCGCACGCCGGTGAGTGCCAAGTAGAGCGTGCGCGGGATGGGCGTGGCCGTCATCGTCAAAACGTCTAGCTCGGTGCGCATTCTCTTGAAACGCTCCTTGTGAGTGACGCCGAAGCGCTGCTCCTCGTCGATGAGCAGCAGCCCCAATTTTTTGAAGGCGACGTCTTTCTGCAACAGCCGATGGGTGCCGATGACGATATCGATCTGACCTGAGCGCAATTTCTCCAGAATATCCTGCTGCTCGGCGCGGGTGCGGAAGCGGGAGAGCATCTCCACCTCGATGGGGAAGGGCTCCAAACGCTCGCGGAAGGTGGTGTAATGTTGCTGGGCCAAGACGGTGGTCGGCACCAGGAAGGCGACCTGCCGGCCGTCCAGCACCGCCTTGAAGGCCGCCCGCAGCGCGACTTCCGTCTTGCCGTAGCCCACGTCGCCGCAGATGAGGCGGTCCATCGGCTGGGAGCTCTCCATATCCTCCTTGACATCGGCGATGGCCTCCAACTGCCCTTCCGTCTCGAAGTAGGGGAATGACGCTTCTAGCTCCGCTTGCCAGGGGGTATCCGGGCTGTATGCGTACCCCTTGGCCAGCTCACGGGCCGCGTAGAGGTCCAGAAGCTCACGGGCGTATTCCTCGGCCGCTTTCTTGACCCGCTCCTTGACGTTTCGCCAGCGTGCCTTGCCCAACGAATGCAATCGCGGCGGGCGGGCGTCGGCCCCGATGTAACGGCTGAGCCGGTCGGTCTGGTAGATCGGTACGTAAAGCCGGTCACTCTCCGCGTACTCGACCAGCAGATACTCTTGCTCGCCCCCTTCGAGCGAGCGCGTGACCAGGCCGCGATAGATGCCGATGCCGTACTCGACGTGGACGACGTAATCGCCTGGTGTGAGATCGGCGAAATAGGATTCGGGCGCGGTCTTGCGGCGATGGATGGGGCGGCGGGGCGCTGGGCGTCGCCAGCCGAATATCTCCGCATCGGTCAGCAAGTGGGTCGCTGACAGATGCGACTGAAGATTAGGCCGATAACGAAGAGTCCAGCCTTCGGCAAGGGCGCCCTGGACGAAGGTAAGGGGCGATTTTGGCGCTTGGCTCAAATCCTCCAGCGGGGGGATGTATTCGTGCTCGCGTCCCCAGAGCTCGGCCAGGCGGCGGGCTTGCCTGCTGATGACGACCACGCGATCCTCCAAGCTGAGCGCGACTTCGATGTGCTCCAGCACGGGCTTGAGCTGACCGCCCAGCCTTGGCCCGGGACTAAAGCAATCTGTCAATTGGGATTCCGATTCTGCTTCGCCATATCCTAGCGCGAGCACGGTCAGGCTGTTCTTCTCCTCCTGTTTGGTGTGACCGCGCTCCCCAGAGGCTTCATCATCGAGCAGGCTCTCCGACCAAACGTCCCAAGTGACGTAGGGAAGCGGGTAATCGGGCGGCAAGGCGCCCATCTCCGAGGCGGAAGAGCGCAGTTCTAGCGCTTCCTCCTCCAGGCTAGCCCACGTGTCCGCCAATTCCTGTGGGTCGTCGATGGCGATCAAGCTTCCCGCTGGGACATAATCCAGCAGCGTAGCGGGGTTGGAATAGAAGTAGGGCAGGTAGAACTCGATGCCGGGGAAGGGAGCCGCGTCTTCCAGCCCGCGAAGGTGTTCCTCCAATTCCGCGTTGAGATCGACCGGCAAATCCTGTTCCAGTTGATGGGCGACGAGGGGGGAGACGCGCGGGCCGTGACGGGGCAGTGCCTCACGGGCTGGCGTGATGGTGAAATGCTCTGGGTGCTGCTTAGTTGAGTAATCAGTGGCTGAGTAATCAGCCGAACGCTGCGTGGCGGGGTCGAAGCGGCGCAGCGAGTCGATCTGACTGCCGAAGAGCTCAATGCGCACGGGCGACATATCGGCCACAGGGAAGACATCGATGATGCCGCCGCGATGGCTGAACTGCCCCGCCGCCTCGACGACGCTGACCGGCTCGTAGCCCAATCCGGTCCACCAATGCAAGGTCCGCTTCAGGTCGAGTGTCTGACCAACCCTGAACTGGCGGATGCTGGCGTGGAATTGGCGCGGCGGCAGTGTGCGCTGCATCAACGCACGGGCGGAGGCGACGATTAAGCACGGGGAACCGGGTTTCTTAGAGGGCCAAGTGCTGAGTGTCGCGAGGACGTGCAGACGGCCCGCGATGACCTCTTCGGTCCACGGTGTGCGTTCGTAGAAGAGAGAGAGCGGCTGGGGGAAACGCAGCACAGAGGTGGGATCGGCGGACCAGTCGCGCAATGACTGAGCTAGCTTTCGGGCGCGTTCCACTGTACCGGTGACGATCAAGATGGGGCGTTGCAGATCACGGGCCAGCGCGGCCAGGAGAGGGGGGCGTGCAGCTCGCATCAGGCCCAGTGGAGATGGGCTCAGGCCATCTTCCAGATTACGGCGCAAAGTTTGGTAAGGTTCAAGCGCCTCGATAGTCGTCAGAAGTCCCGATACGTTCATTGTTCGTCAACCGTCATGCGTCACTTGTCATCCGTGAGTGCGTTGCATCTGATCATCCATTATACCGGCTCATCGCTGCTCCGATCCCATCGCATAACCAAGCTTCGATGGCTCCCACGGCTTGCTCTAGAGCGTCATCCAGCAGTACTTCCTCGTCGGAGGAGAAATCTTGCAGGACGTAATCGGCTGGGTCCATGCGTCCAGGGGGGCGGCTGATCCCGATGCGCAAGCGCGGGAACTCGCGGTTGCTCAACTGGCCGATGATGGAGCGCATTCCTCGGTGCCCGCCACTGCCGCCAGATGGCCGCATGCGGATGGAGCCTAGCGGCAGATCGAGGTCATCGTAGATAATCAGCGTCTGATTCAATGGCACACGATAGAAATTGATCAGCGAAGCGACAGCATATCCACTCTTGTTCATAAAAGTTTGAGGCTGAGCGATGACAACCGGCTTCTCTTGAATTTTTCCTATAGCTACCTTGGCCTTTTTTTGCCGCTTTTCGATGGCGAGACCGTGGGTTGCTGCTAACCGCGTCACACAACGGAATCCCACGTTATGCCGGTTCGCGGAATAATCAGGGCCCGGATTGCCCAGCCCGACTATGAGATGGCGTTCCATACGGTTATTTCCTCTTTTGGGCATGATCTAGGTGTCCAGGTTTCCCGAAAATGGATCTGATCGTTGGCGCAAGTACCAACGTATACCGGCCTTTATCAGGAGATACCCTCCCCATACCGACAGCAGCAGGACGGTGAGTAAGCCGCCGGTACAAAAGGCGTTTCCTAATTCGGCCACGTCGAGCGCCATGCTAGGCCCCTCATCCTCGGCTTCGGGTGTGAGCGTTCCTTCTCCTTCTATGCCTGGTGCTTCGGATGTGGCGGTAGGCCGCGGCGTCGGCGTGGCGGGTTGCTCGACGGTGACTGGCGTGGGCGTCGGCCCGGTTGTGGGGGTGGCCAACGGCGCTGTGGGTTGTGGCACTGGTGTTGGAGTCGGCGTCTCCGCTGGCTGAGCGTTGTTCACCGTCAGGTTGGTGACAAAATAGACGTAGGGGCTGTTGGCATCATTCGCGCCCCAGACTGCCAGGGCCAGTGTGTATTGACCGTCCGGTACGGTACTGGTATCCCAAGTTCCAAGCGCACTATTTTCTACTTGGGTGCCCTCGACGATGGCGAAGTCAACCCACTGAGAGTCACCCGTTGGGGCCGGCCCGGCCGCGTAGCGGATCTGATAGAAATCCAGGTTAGGATGGGTGGCAATGCCGGTGATCTCTACCTGTCCACTGACGGTCATCCCGTCTGTAGGATATGTGATAATGGACCGTGCTTGAAAAAGAGGCGCTGCTTGCCCTGTCGGGCTGAGGGCGAAGAGAATCACCCACAACGTCAACCCTACAACCAGTGCGCGTCTTTGCATACTCTTTCCTCCTGATCGACTGATAAGTTTCGTAACGTACTAGCGGCGGGGTGTAGTATACTATGTTCACCAACCAGTGTCAATGGAGCGTATTCACTCACATAACATTATCATTTGACTTGACAGGCTGCTTGTGTTGGGGATGGGAAAGTTATTGGTTCAATGTTATAATATGTTCGCTATGAACCGCCGCGAATTTGAACGCCTTGTCGCCGAGGCGCTTGACGACCTTCCCCCATACATCCAAGAGAAACTGGACAACGTCGATGTGGTGATCGATGATTGGGCTGACCCAGAGACTCTCCAGCGTGCCAAGGTGCGCCATCCGACGCAGCTTCTGGGCTTTTACCATGGCGTTCCGCGAACGAAACGCACCCACAGCTACGGCTTGGTGCTGCCGGATAAAATCAGTATTTATCAGAAGCCGATTGAGATGCGCTGCCAGACAGTGAAAGAGGTCCGTGCGATGGTCCGCCGTGTCGTGCGCCACGAAATTGCCCATCATTTCGGGTTGGATGATGCCAGATTGCGGGAACTCGGCGCCTATTAATTCGCGTTGTGGGAGATGCCAACCGCTCGCCGAATACTCTATCTCGGATAGGAAAACTAAATGGAAAATAATCAATACCCTGAAGTCGATGCCCTGCGAACGGAATTCCCGGTCACCGGGCAGTGTGCCTACCTGAATCACGCCTCCATCGCCCCTTTGCCCAATCCGGTACGTGAGGCAATGACGGAGTTTATCGCTGATCGTGGCCTTTGGTGTGACCGCCAAGAAAAATATGAGCATGTGCCCGATGATTTGCGCGGGGCTTTAGCTCAACTTATCGGCGCAACGCCGGATGAGGTCGGCTTTGTACAAAATACCAGCGAAGGGCTCAACATCGCCGCCAATGCTCTCCCGCTGCGGGCTGGCGATAACGTCATATTCTGCAATATGGAGTTCCCCTCCAACGTCTATCCCTGGATGAACCTGCAGCACAGGGGAATCGAGGCGCGCTGCGTTCCCCACGACGGCGGCGGTCTGACAGTCGAGGCGCTGGAGGCACACGCCGATGAGCGCACCCGCGTGGTGACTGTCAGTTCCATCCAGTTCCTGACTGGTTTCAAGAGCGACCTCCCGGCCTTGGGAAAATGGTGTCAGGAACACAATGTCTATTTCGTCGTCGATGGCATCCAATCTCTGGGCGTCTCCCCGATGGACGTCCGCGCTTGCCAGATCGATTTTCTCTCCTGTGGTGGGCCTAAGTGGCTGATGGGACCGGGTGGTCAAGGTTTTATCTACTGCCGCGAGGAACTGCTGGAAGAACTACAGCCGCCCTTCGCGGGATGTATCAGCGTCGCGGGCTGGGAGGCCTGGCGCGAATACGACCTCACCTTCTTGCCCAGCGCCGCCCTCTTTGAGCTGGGCTGCGGGAACTTCGTTGGTCAGGTGGGGTTATTGGCCGCGGTTCGCTTCTTGACGAAGGTTGGCATAGAGGCCATCGAGCGCTGGACGCTCCATTTGACCGATCTGCTGATTGAGAAGCTTCGGGAGAGGGAGTACGAGGTGGTGAGTAACCTGGCGCCGAAGCGCCGTTCGGCCATTGTCTCCTTCGGCGTGCCAGGCAGTGTGGATGTGGTTTATGAGGGGCTCATCGATGCCAACGTTTTGATCTCTCAGC
>CAZDYW010000133.1:0-7168 GCA_964509655.1 uncultured Anaerolineales bacterium | reverse complement strand
GGTGCCGCCGTGGATCAAAGAAACGCTTTTTGAAGGATACGAGGAGGCTGCTCCGTTACTTGAGGAGGGAGCAATTATGGACCGAGAACGGCTGAACGATACCATAGAGAAAGCCTATCCTCGCACGGCGAACTTTAAAGATTACACGCACCTATGGGGTAAATTCCAATCCGCTCGCATTTTTTTCGCTCTGAGCCAAAGAACTGTTCGAGAGCAATACGCTGAGACTCGCAAACAGCTGGGACAGCGGTATGAGAAGACTTTCAACATCCATCTGCGACCAACCTTTAGTGACTACAAGCGGCTGCACGACCAACAACGTAAGCTTCTGGACGAAGCCATCTCTTTTCGAGGTGGAAGCTATTTCACATGCTGCATCATTGATGAGGGCGAGGAAGGATCGTCCCGTTTCAAAGCACCGGATCTGCTACAGATGGTGGCGAATGCGGAGTTGACGTGGATCGATGAAGATAAATTCTACGCCACTGCGGAGAAAGTGGGTCTGCAGCATTACGTCTTCGAAAGGCATAAGCCACTGGCGTTCTTCCGCATGCACGGGTGGCTCGACGAGCGGCGGGATTATCAGTTGTACTTTGACCGCGACATCACGGATTGGGATGCTCAGCGGTTTGGGAAGGCGCGATTATTCAAGGGTTGGCACTTGGATGCCCTGGTGCCCGGGTTGAACAAGTTGAACAATCGGTTGAGCGGCCGGCAATTGCCCGCCTTGCTTTGTCTGGGATACCATCCGTTGGAACTGAAGCGCATGCTGAGGTTACCCCTGCTTTTTGCGCTCTACCAGTTTGAGAGCCGAGATGGAATTGAGGGATGTGTGGCCTTCGGACGCGAGGCTTTGTTGCTGGAAGCACGATTATGCCGTAGCAATCTAGATTGTAGTGGCGGCGCTGCATTTATCTGTTGATATCAAGATAAGGAGTGATTATGGCGAACAGTGAACCCAAAATAGAAGAAAGTTATTTGCCCGGCTTTGAGCTAGAAGATGATACATCGGAAGAGGAAAAAATCTCCCTGGCACCCGAACCGCTATTTTCGGCTCTGTTATGGGATGTGGTCGCCAAACAATGGCCTGGCGATGAGGTGATGGCTGATTTTGTGAAACACGTTGCTGGCCCGATGTCGGATCATCTGGGGCACTTTGGGGCCAAGGGTGGCGAGTTCGTGGAGGAGCGCAAGGCTCAAGGACTGAAAGTCGAAGAACGTTACATCCCGGACCAGACGATGCGAGGTCACCTGATCAACGGGCTCTTTCCAGTGTTACACCTGGCAAAGAGGCTTCAGGCCTGGGGCGCGCCGCAGTTCCGCGCTTATGATGATACCGTGCGCCGAGCATTTATCGCCGGTTACGTACTCCACGACTATCTCAAGTTGCCGCACGTCGAGGAGCAATTAGAAGAGGCTGGCTTCAGCCATCAAGACGCCATCGGCCCGGCGCAGTTGGAGATCACTGAGCGGGCTTTCCGCCAGTGGAGCGAGACCTTGGGCCTGGACGAATTCTTGGCACCTATAGGTGGCACTGAAGCCCTGTTACACGACTTGATCTACATCGCGGCCAATACACAGACCCGCTGGGGGACTTTGCACAACCTGAGCGTGCTCCCTAATCTATCCCTACATCCGGTTCAGCGGGATCTGGCAGAGCAACTCAGCCGAATGGCCGACTATCTGACCTACATCGTCCGCACACCGCAAGAAGTCGCTACCGATGGAAGCGTCCAGCGCGAACTGGCGACGCTCAGCAACCAGACCGCTCGTTTTACCTATCACCATCTGGCCGACAACCGGGGCGTGCTGAGCAATTTCATCCATAACGCTGCCCTGAAGGCAATGAGCAATGAACATCGCGTACCACTGCTGTACGCCCCTAGCGGTGTTGTGTACTTGGAACACAAGAAGGTATCTGTAATGCCGAAGGTGGCCGATGTAGCGGAGATGACCATTGAGAAAATAAAGGATGCTATAGCTCGGCAGCTACACCTCTCTCTTGATGGTATCAAGAGAGGGGGCAAAGGCCTGAAGTATGCCGAATACTACTGGTTGTTCTTTGATCCAGCAAAGTTCGTAGAATTAGGCGTCGCGGCAGCTTTCAAAAACATCCACTCGGGCAAAAAGCCATCGTCCGGTAAAAGATATGCCAAAATGCAGAACAAGGGGTGGCTTGACCCAGAGGAGGTTGATCTCAATCTGCCCGATGATGTGCGAGCAGATCAATTAGCCGAGTGGTGCTACCTAGCGGAAAAACAAGTTGCCGATAAATTGCCTGAGTTTGACACTCAAGACTTCCTACTGAAAGCAATGGACCTGGAGGAGATACGCGATCCATTCGAGGCTATCCCGCGAGACAACCGCGCTGGCGGCGTGGCTTACTATTGGTACTTCGCCGCCGGGCACTATCTCAAATGTCACCCAGGCTTGGACCCATCGGCTTGGCGCAAGCAAGTAGAAGCACTTGCTCGTCAACTCAAAGAGGCTGTCAGAAAAGCAGCGGAAGAAATAAGTGTTCCACCACCGTCTCAAGGGCAAGACTGGGATGATCTACGGGAGTACATATTCCACACACTGACGTTAGGCTCGGAACCAGCGGCGGGAAAGGAACGAGCCGCCTTCGCTGCCGAACTTCATCGCTATCAAAATGCTAAGAAATATGGTAGGGGCACAACGCATATGTGTGCCCTGTGTTCCTCGGCCTATCGGGTGGACAAGCAATCGGAATCAGCGGTACTCTTCGGGCCACAGGTCTATAGTAACAAACTAAGGTTAGGAGGTGGTCAATTGCGCCGCGACATCTGCTCCATCTGTGGACTGGAGATGATGCTGCGACAGAACCTGATGAACCGCACCGCAGCCACCGGCAAGGACTTCGAGAATCGGCGTGTGCGCTATCTCTACTTCTACCCCACTTACTTCTTCACGCCTGAGACGTTAGAACTTTTCCGACGACTTTCCATTCGCATACGCCGTGTCAGTTTCACGGAGTTGCGACGTCAATTGATTGGTGAGGATGGCCTAGTCGACTTCTCGTCAGCGACTCTACAACGGCTAGAACCGCTTCTGCTTGAACCAGAGGAGGAGATAGATCCCGAAGAAGATCGCTACGTGCGCCTCCACTTCCCGGAACACGAACCGATGACGTTCTACTTCTTGGGTGTGCCGCCGCCGGGACGTGATGCCAAAGATGCCGAATCCTGGGTCCATCCAGCTTTTCTATCGCTACTGATTCCGCTCTGCGTCGACGTCAAAGTGGTGGCAAGCGAGTCCCCGTTGCCCCTGATGGTCGAGGCCGATGAATTCAATGAGACAGTCTTTCTGGATGGGGCACACGCCGCCATTTCTTACCTGACCGGTGGCGAGAAACGAGTCAATGTAGATCGTGTCTTGCCCACGCTGCAACGTTTGGCCGTGGGCTATCTGATCCACATCGACGCGAATACTGCGCCTGGCAGCAATAATTTCTATCGCTGGCAGGATATACCGGCACTGGCGCGAGCGTTGGACGAATCCTCCTTATATGCTTTCCACTATCTCAAAAAGTGGCAGCGGAAGCAGAAACTTGATAGCATTCCGCTGAGCAAAGCTCGACAGTACCTTGATTACGTCACTTATTTGAAAGGAGAAGACGATATGAGCCATGCACGTCATCTGACCGAGATATACCTGAATTTTTACCGCGCCAAAGGATACAGTTCCAATAGTATCCTGCGCCCTATCAGCATTGCTGCCAGCACAATCTTGAATGCTGATGAGCGCCTCTTTGACCACGATGGATTGGTAGAGGCTGTCTACGGTGAACTGTACAGTTACATCGACCGCGCCGGCCGCGAGGGATTGGCCTACTATCCAAAAGGCAGCGATAGGCAAAGCCGCGAAGAAGCAATGAGGGGGTTCGCAGATTACTTTGTCAACGATCTTTTCTACGAAACCCTGCAGGGTGATAAAAGTGCCCTGCGCGGCAAACAGTTGAATCTACTCAAAAGTGCCTGCGAGGTCATCTATCGCGATGAAGTAGCCCGTCAGCGCGATGAGGATACGTCGGCGTAATAAGAAAGCGAAGCACAATTATAGCACTGAAAGGAGACGAAAGAATGAATTCTCTACGTAGCGATTGGTTTCTCAATGAAGTACCCGGCAAGCCGATGGGGTACTATGCTCACATCATCTTGCTCCGGGTGACCGACTCCTATCCATTGTTCCAGACTGATGGGGAACTAAACACCGCCCGTGTCCAGTCAGGAACGAATGATCAAGAGATCATCACCCGCCTGACTTTCTTCAAGCGTAAGCAATCCACGCCGGAGCGACTGACAGGCCGCGAGTTGCTGCGGCGCTACGGATTCTTGAGCTCAGAAGAGGCTGATGGGGATGATGTCGACGAGAACGGACTGCCCATTTGCGATTACAACGTATCATTCTGCACTCAATGTCCAGATTGCATCACCTACGGCTTCGCCATTGGTGACCGTGGCTCGGAGAAATCCAAGGTCATTACTGACACAGCTTACTCGCTAACCGCTTACGATCACAGTCACGAGGCTTTCACGCTCAACGCGCCCTATGAGGACGGCACGATGACGCGCCACGGTGAGGTTACCAGCCGCATCAATGAGCAGGATCACGTGCGACCACAAGTCATGTTTCCTGCTGTCGTCACTGCCCGCGACTTGACCCAAAACCTCTTTCTCTATGTGCTGAATAACGTCTTGCGAGCAAAGCGTTATGGCGCCCAGACGACGCGCACAGGTCGTGTACACAATCACGTTGTCGCAGTGGCTTTGACCGACGGTGAGATATTCTCCAATCTACTCTTCACTCAGCGGCTTTACGACGCGCTGCAAGAAAAAGACGCTTTCCATCCTCCTGACCCGTTGGATATTCAGGTAGCATTGGAGACGGCTGGTCAATTAGTTCCGGACTTGTTGCAAGAGGAAGGCGTGACTATTGATCAACTACTCATCGGTGAGGAGCTGGAAGCATTGTTAGATGAAATGCGCACCTTAAGCACCGACGGCGAGGGAGTACAGCAACTCTTATCGGATGCTTTTGATGATAGCCACGCCTATCACAAGGCGTGGGTGGCGAAGAAGTGATAGGAGCGTGCTATGCGCGTGTACTTGTGTCGGCTGACCTTTCACGAAAATCTCTTTTACGCCACGCGGGAAATGGGCCGCTTATATGAGACCGGGCGTTACTTGCATAACTATGCCCTCACCTACGCGCTGGGGCTGGCTGTTGCGCCGTACTTCCACCGGCGGCAAATTCCGCGCTATGAAGAAGAGTTGACACCGCTTAACGAACGTGGAATCTACGTGACGCCGGCTTGTGGGGTGGATGTGCGCTACGAACTGGTCACCTTCAAGCATGCCGATACTGCTTATCATCAGGAGATGGTTGCTAAACGGCACAACATACCTAGTTACGGGCGGGCGAAGGAGATTGCCGTCGGCAGTCGGTTTGAGTTCGCTGTGGTAAGCAAGGAACCAATTTCTCTTCCTCGCTGGGTGCGGATGGGGCTGTGGCGAAGTAAAGCACGCTTGGAGTGTTTGGAGGAGTCAGAAGCTGAGGTCACAGAGCCATCAGAGCAGGTCTCAAGCCTACCGCTCAACCCCCTGGATGTAACAGGCGACCTGCGTATCTATGACTTGATCTCGATGCCGCCTTCCAGCTTAGTGGAGAATGCTCACATCCACACTGAGTGGTTGCAGACCGAGGAGAAAATAGGCGAGCAGAAAATCTACCTGCCAGCTCACATGGCTTATACCTTCCCAGAGACTTGAGCGGTCTTGGCCTGGGTACCGCATCATCCTCGGCACCCAGGCCTTCCAGGCCCACGCCGAGCTGCGCGGCTACTTCTGGATGAAGGATCGGCTGGAGGGAGAGGCGATCATTATCTGATAGTACCTTACCGATCAAATCCTTGTACAAAGAGCAAGAATTGAACCACAGATTTCACGGATTGCACGGATTGGTATAAAGAAAAATCTGTGAAATCAGTGCAATCTGTGGTTAACTTTTGGTTCCGGCTCTGTCCGGGTTAGGAGATTACTTATGCGCAAAAGCACCGAATCCGAATCCATCGAGCTACTTCTCAACGTCATTTACGAGGGCACCGAGTCCGATGCTCCTTGGGTAAAAAATCGGAGCGTCGAACGGGAGATGGAAGATTTGTTTATCCATACACATCTGAATATGATCGTGCCCTACCAATACTCGCTGATCACACTGGCCAGCGAAGAAGCACGCTCCGCCACCCGCGAGACAGCCCAGGCCGTACGCGAGGCCGCTGACAATCTGCTGGCGTTGCTTGATCTCTACGAGGAGGCTCGTCAAGGCGATCACCCCGAATGGGCCAAGTTCATCGCACTTCTCAAGACCCCCTTCCCGATAGAGATCCCGCCCAACTGCGACACCCGCGACCCCGACGTGATCGCGGTGATGCTCAGGGATATTATGTTCGAGGGCAGTTGGGAGAAGAAATTAGAATGGCTGGCTCTGCAAGGATCGGAGGAACAGCAGCGCATCGACGGGGCACGCATTCGCCGCTTGGCTGCCTTCGAGGAAACCTACGGGGTCAACCTGGCCGATTTGCTCTTCAGCGAGGAGGCCAAGGCCGAGCACGAACAATTAGCCGAGGAGTTCAAAGAGGGCAAACACGGTGCGCAACCTTTCGAAGGGCTGGGAACCGCCCCGTTGAACTGGCGAGATAACTGAGGAGGCAAAATGGGGATGATTGGCGGGCATTATTTTACGTAGCACGTGGTCCATCGTAAGGAAAGACATTCAAGCCGTCACCAACTCTGGTTTCACCTTGGATGTCAACCAAGTCGGTGATAGCATTAACACATCTAGATACCACCACCAATGTGCGGAGGGCACTCTAAGTCGACGGCGCTCTTCAGCTAGATCGACGAAACGAGAGAGCTCGGCCAAAAACTCCGATGCGTGGGCAACCAGGCGGGCATCAGCCTCGACAAGCTGGCGGCTCTCTTCCGAACTTAGATACTGCTCCATCTTGGCTAATTTGCTGCGCCGTTTCAGCATCTCCAGATGCTCGATTCCGCTGACGCCCGGAAACTTTGTATCTACCACATAAGCTTGAAGGATCTCGTTCACGACAATACCTCTTTCATCGTCCCAATCTTAATATATCTGGGGT
>CAZDYW010000132.1:6028-7168 GCA_964509655.1 uncultured Anaerolineales bacterium | reverse complement strand
GCAAGTGGCAAGTTTGCAAGTGGCGCGCAAACCTGCAATCTGCGACTTGCAACTCGCAAACTCGCAAACTTGCAGCTTGCAACTCGCAGGCTTGTAGATAGTCCGAGGTGAACGTGGTCGGGGTAGGCCAGGAGGTGAGCAGAACGGGGAATGTCTCCGCACCGGCGGCCCAGACCAGCGCTCGCTCTGGGTTGAAGAGGCGGATGGCGACGTCATCCCGTCCCACGTCAGTGCTCAGGGCCAGCCGATCCCATGGCCCAAGGAGAGCGCTGGAGACGGCAACATCGCCGATCTCAGGGCGGGTTTCCAGATAACGAGCGGCTTCACGATAGTCGGCGCGGTAGAGTATGCGCACCATATCCTGCCGAGGCCAGACGAAGAAGTAATCGCGGAGGTCACGGACGGCGATGAATGACAAATGAAAAATGACAGGTAGAATGACAAATGACAAATGACAAATGACAAACGACGTATGACGCATGACGTATGACGAAAGTTTCGTTCGGAGCCAGCGGGAGAATTCGGTGAGGGCGAGGGCGGGGAGGATGTAGACGACGGGCTGGGCCAGTATGGTGTGGCTCAGGCTAGCGGGCGGGATGCTGATGAAAGCGGGCAGCAGTCCCAAGGCCAGCCAGAGGAGCATGAGAAAATAGCGCGGCTGTCGCCAGCGGTAAAGGCAAAGCGCGACGCCGCCCCAAAGGAGCGTCCCGCCGAACAGGTTGAAGACGGGGCGGTTGGCGATGTTGTAGAGCCATTCCGGGTCACCGGTGGCGTGGAACATGCCCAAGGTCTTCCAAGTGGTCTCCAGGAGCGGGCGGGGATTACCGGCACGCAGTTCGCGCAGCGGCAGGGCCAGTTCAGAAAGGCGGGCGTCGGCCCCGATGCCCTGGGCGGCCTCACTGCTGCGCCCCTGCGCGATGGCGATGCCCAGCGGCGCGGCTGTCAGGAGAAAAACGGTCATTATCACGGCCAACGACGAGGCGAAGTCGCGCCAGCGGCTGCGGAATCGATCACGCGGCTGGGCTTTGAGCGCGGGGTTGAGGGCCAAGTAAGCGGCGAAGAGTATCAGCAGCACGGGCAACAGGCGGGAGGCGGTGTAGGTGTAGAGACTGAGGCCGAGCAGTAATCCGGCGGCGAGTG
>CAZDYW010000132.1:0-5928 GCA_964509655.1 uncultured Anaerolineales bacterium | reverse complement strand
AAGGGCAAATGACGGGTGAGAATGATCGCAGTAAGAGAAGGATGAAGGCCAAGGCAAACGCGGGTGTGCTAATGTGGCGCATGCCGAAGCGGCTGTACATCAGCGACCAGAAGGAGAAGGAAAGGCTCAGCGCGGCGATGGCAGCGGTCGTGCGCCCGAAGAGACGACGCGCCAGGGCGTAGGTCAGCGCGACGGTGAGAGTGCCAAAGGCCGCGGAAAGGAAATGGGCGCTCAACACGTTGAAGCCCAATATGGCGATAAGGCCGGCGTGCAGGTAATGGTAAAGGGGTTCGTGGCCCGACGCACCGGTGAAGTAGAGGGGAAAGCGGCCCTCCAGGAGCTGCCCGGATAGCGTGTAGAGGTTGATCAGTTCGTCATCGCGCCAGCCGGGGGGCACTTGCTCCAAGCAGCAGAGGCGCAGGCCCCAGGACAGAATACAAATGACAAATGAGAAATTACGAATGACAAAGAAACCTGGTTTCTTATTCTGGGATTTGCTCATCGGTCGGTGACCTCCAGCGGCGGCAGGAGGAAACGGTCGTCCACCGTCCCGCTAGCAGATTCCGAGACGGCGGAGAGGATGAGCAAGCGGGTAAAATCGTCGGGGTCGTAGAGACCGACGGCGGGTGCCAGACGATGGGAGCTCGACGGCACATCGGTCGGCACCGACAGGTGATGCAATTGCACAAAGACATCGTCCATATGCCAGTTCCAGGCCGGCGCGTCGAGCCGATCTTCCTGCCCCACAATATCGCCATCGGCGTTGAGAAGATGGACGAAGATTACCACGGCACGCCCATATCTGTGGGAGGGCACCGCGCCCAGGGCCTGCGGGTCGAGCACGCGCCAGGTGGTGGCTAGAGTGATCGTATCCCCTGGCGCGACCTTGGCGGGCAGATCGTAGGCCAGAAGCTCCACCGCCCCGCCGAAGTTCACGGGCAACTGCGGAGCAACGTCGACACTCGCTGAGCTCAAGAAATTGGAAAGCGAACCATTGGAGTTCAAGATAAAAACATCAAAATAGGGAGCGACATCATCGGGGCGAAGCTGGACGCGCTCGATGCGCTGTAGGTCAAGGCGCCGGGCGAAGTAGGGAGCGAGCGGTGTGTTGGACGGGAGGATGAGCAAGCCATCAGCCGCATTCGGTGTAGCACTGGCCTGAAGAGCCGGTGCGGGGAAAACCAGCGCACGACGGGCGTCGAACCAGCGTATGGCCGAAGGGTCAGATGACGCCCCAACGGAATCACATCCGCGTTGACGCAATCGCATGTCGGCGATGAAGGGATCGAGAGGCAGATCGGGGAATGGCGAGGAGAGCGCTATGGGGCCGCTGTGTTCCGTCTCGTTCAGGTAATCCGTGATCGCCGCCAAGTTGTGGAAATAAGCGGCGCGGGTCTCTGGGGATTGTCCCCAGCGGACGAAATAATCGTAACCGGTGGAAGCGGCTACTACACCCAGCCAGGCCACACATCCGGCAGCGAATACTCTGGCCCAACGGCGCCCGAAGCGAGAGGCAAGGATGCGCCCCACCTCGACGGCGCCCAGGGCGGGCAGGGTCATAATCGGCGCCTCGGCGGCCTTGCTGTGCAAGGTGCTGGTCCACTCGCCGAGGATCAGCGAAGGCGTGATGCCCATCACGAGCCACATCAGGACAAAAGCGTAGGCCGGTTCTCGCCAACGGTAGAGGCACAGCGCGATGCCGGCGTAGAAAAACAGGCTGACTACGGGATCGAAGATGGGACGCCCCGGCAAGTTGTAGGTGACGAAGGTATCGCCACGGATGCTGAAGGTTCCCAATGCACTAAGGCAATTACTCAGCAGAGGCCCCAGATTGCCCTGTATGGCGGCCTGCAACGGTCCGGATAGGGTACGTGATCGGCCCCAGGCGGAGGAATCGAGCAGATGGGGAGCGGCCAACAGCGCGACTAAAACCAAAGCGCCGGCGAACCAGACCAGGCGGGAGCGGAATCGAGATGGGGCGAAAAGCAGCAGATAGATGAATAAAAGCACCAAGGCCGCCGATGCCGCTAAGGCCGCCTCGTAGACGTAAAGAGAAGCGGACAACAGGAGAGCAAATAATCCCCAGGCCCACCAATTTCTATCATCCAGAGCACGCCAGAGAAAGTAGGTCGCAGCGGTGAAGAGCGCTGGCGCCGGCGCGGAGTTGAGCGCGAAACGGCTATCGCAGACGGTCCAAAAGGAGAGAGCTATCAAGGCCGCCGCGCCCAACCCGACCGCTTCGCCGAAGAGGTGCCGCGCCCAAAGGTAGGTAAAAATCAAGAGCACCATCCCAAAGAAGGCGGAATGCAGGCGCAAGGCCAGATCATTGGGGCCGAAGAGGGCCATAAAGAGCGCCCCGGAGTATTTCGTGAACGGCTGGTAGGCGTAGCCGTAGGGAGCCTCCACATGAGAGGGCTCGCCGCAATAGACCGATTTTGCGAAGTAACCGGTATCCGCCTCGTCGTGCGTCAGGCCGGGCGGGATGGAATCGAGACGATAGAGGCGAAAGAAGAGGGCCAAGAGGAGGATAACCAATAAGGCCAAACGACGAATGATGAGCGACGAAGAGGAATGGGATTCGCTCATTGGCTGGCGACCTTCACCGGCTGCAAGAAAATATGATCACCTACGCCGACACCATCAACCAGAACGGGCAGACGGCCCATGTTTCCGGAGCGTCGGTACAGGCCCACTTCGAGGAGAACGGTATCCGCGGATAAATCGACCGGCAGCGGGAAGCTGTGTATCTGCGCGATCACATCACCTCTCTGCCAATCCCAAGCCGGCGCGTCGAGCCGATCTTCCTGACCGACGACAGCCCCGGTCGCATCCAGCGCGTGTGTGAAAAGCACCAACTCCGCATCGACATCGGCCAAATCCTCCGGGCGCAACGAGCGCGGATCGAGCACACGCCAAAGGGTAACCGCCTCAATCCTTCCTCCCGGCGCGACGGTGGGGGTGCGCAGGTCATATCCCAGAAACTGCAACGCATCAGCGAAGTTCACGGGCGGGCTCAATTCCGAGCCAGTATCACCCGACACACTCAAGGGCGCTTCTTGCATTTGCTCGCGCAAAGCGTCCCAGGTGACCTGTGGTTCCCAGGCATAGACGTCGAAGTAAGGGTCGAGATCATCAGGGCGCATTGAGACCCGTTCCTGGAAACGGAGGCCGGGCAACGCGGTGAAGTAGGATGCGACGGGGGCGCTGGCAGGAGCGATCAAGCTAGCGGATGAGGCAGGAGTGGCATCAGCCCCCGACGGGAGGAGTAGCGCCCGCCGAGCGTCAAACCAATGCGTCGAAAGATCGCCTCGTTGCAGGCTCATCTGGAAGACGTAGGGATCGTGTGGCGCGTAGGGCTGAAGGGTGGATAGGCCGACGATTCTCTCGCCCGGTCGAGCGTCCAGATAGCGCGCGCTCTCGACCAATGTATGCTGGTAGGCCGCCCGCACCTCCGGCGATTCGCCCCACTTGACGAAGTAGTCATGGGCCACGAGTGCGCCGGTAACGAGTATGAGGGCCACACACATCAGCGTCACCGCCCAGCCCGCCCATGCGCCCCAATGGCTCCAAGCCCAACGGGCGCCTGTCACGACGGCCAGCGCGGGGAAGAGATAAAAAACGGGCAAGGCCGCGATGGTGCGCGTGATGCTGGCCGATGGGCCGGTGATCAGAGATGGGGAGATAGCGACGAGAAACCAGATCAGCGCGAAGGCACAGGCCGGCTTGCGCCAGCGTGCCAGACAGAATCCCACACCGATCAGAAAAAGCGTCCCGGTCAAAGGATCGAATACTGGGCGACCGGGGAGCGTATAGGCGAGGAAATCATCCCCTCGACCGGGGATGAACAATCCGGCCACATAGTCCCCGGCCAGCCTGAGAATAACGCTGGGATCACCATTCCGGAGGGCTTGCAAGGGAGCGTTAAGCATCGCCAGACGCTCTTCCGCGCCTGGATGCGCTCGCAAGTAGGCAAAGAGGGGCATCGCCAGCAAGAGCGCGACCAGGATGGCGCTCAATGTCGGAAGCCACAGGCGCTGGAAAGCCTCCCGTCGGGTGAGCAGCAGATATAACAAGAAGGCGGGGAAGATGACCCAAAGGACACGGGCGGGGATGTAGGTGTATAAAGTCGCTCCGATGAGGACAGACGTGCACACCAAGGCCACTATCCCCACGCGCCGCTGGACCGACCGACGCTGCGAACCAATCGACGAGGGGGCCAGCGCCTCGGATGCCGAACTCCAGTAGAAATAGACGGCGGCGGTAAAGAGCGCCGGGAGGAGACCGGAACGCAGCGCCTGGCGGCTAACGGTCAAGGACCAAAATGAGGCGGCCTGGAAAGCCGTGGCCGCCAGGGCCGTGGGCCGGTCGAAGGCCAATCGCACCCACGCGAAAGTGGCGAGTAACGTGAGCAGGCTAAAGGGGACGGAAGAAAAACGCAACACGCCCACTCTACTCGCCCCGACCGCATCTCCCAAGGTCATCATACCGGCGACAACGTAATCATAGAGGGGTTCGCGCCCATACCCGACGGTCTCATAGATAGGCCGAGCGCCATGCAGAATGGCAATGGCATCATGCCCGTGACCGGCCTCGTCGTGTGTCAAGCCAGGCGGGATTTCATCCAAGCGACCCAGCGCCCCGGTGCCGCGCAGCACGAAAGCAGCGCTCAGAATGAGGGCTAAAGCGACCCATTCCCATCCCCGTAAGCGAGAGGATGGGAATGGAGCAGATGATGAATTCGGATGGGGCGCGACAGGCTCTTGGATCACTGGACCGTAATAGGGACAGGCCCACTCAGCCTAGCGACCCCGCCATCCTTGAACTGGATCACAAGCCATAGGTTATATGAGCCCGGGGCCGGGATGTTGAGATGATCGCGCCAACTAAGAGTCTCATTGGGCTGGAAAGAGGAAAATGTCCAACTCTTTTGGTACTGGCCCGTCTCCTCGACCCAGGTGCCGAGAGCGTTGTACTCGACCACTTCGCCGGAGGTATTGGTGATGTCCATGTTAAACCAGATGTTTTGTCCAACGTTGTACGGCCCCGGCGAACCTTCCACCATGTATCCGTTTACGACGATGCCGCGCGTGTTGCCGGAAGGTTGTGAGCTCGCAGGCGTCGCCGTGGGCGGCACAGCCGTGGGCTTGGGAGCGGCTGTTACCGGCGCTGGGGTTGGCGAAGGTGGCGGGGCTACCTCCGAGATGCCATCGGCGTTGGAAGCGGTGACTAAATCGCCGAAGACCCAAGCGGGGTTGCCCTCATATTGGATTTGCCACCAATCCCCATAGCGGCCCAACAGATTGGCCTGTGTGCTCGGATCAAGATAGCCCAGGCGCGTGTAGTTGGTGCCAGGCCCGCTGCGGACGTTCACGCCGTCGGCGCCAGCGACGATGATGGGCGGCGGCGCGGTCGGGGTAGGTGGTGCAGAGGTCGCCGTGGGCGCTGGCGTTTCGGTAGGAGCGGGCATAGGGGTTGGGGAAGGTGGTAAGGGTGACGGCGTATTAGTCGGCGTCTCCATAACCACGAGAGGCTTCAGCGTTGGCGTAGGTGAAGGTGTGGGCTTCGGGGGAGCGGCAGGCTCCCGTATGAAGCCCACCCAGACCAATCCCATCCCAGCCACGATGAAAAGAAACCATCCCAAGACGCCCCACACGCTCAGGCCTCCTCCAAATCGAGAATTCGAAAGTTTTCCCATCAGTACACTCCCCCTTTAATCTCTCAAACTCTGGACAAGACGACCGACGACCAAAGTCGGCCAAGGTCAAATTAACGGTCGATTCTAAGCTTCCATCACTTTCCGGGTTAATCATACCGTAACCTAGGGGCATTGACAAGCGCACCGTCTCAGGCGCAACGCACCTATGAAATGCGTTGCACCTAAATTTGCTCCCAGCCGAGGCTTCGATTATACTTGAACGGTTGGAGGAA
>CAZDYW010000131.1:0-7295 GCA_964509655.1 uncultured Anaerolineales bacterium | reverse complement strand
TTCATCACGGGCGACCACAGAGGGATCGCCCCTACGTCATAGAATTTTCAAACAGACTCTTATATCTCTGCACCTCGCACAGGAATCGTAAAGAAGAAGGTCGAGCCCTCGCCCAGTTCCGAATCGATCCAGATACGCCCCCCGTGCCGCTTCACTATGCGCTTGCAGAGCGCCAGGCCGATGCCCAATCCCGGATACTCCTTCTCAGTGCGCAGCCGCTGGAAGACATGGAAGAGGTGCACAGTTTGCTTCGGATCGATGCCGATGCCATTGTCCTCGATGGAGAACTGCCATTTGTCACCCTTTTGCTCCGCCGAGATATGGACCCGTGGTTGCACGTCGTCTTTATGGAACTTGATCCCGTTGGCGATCAAGTTCTGAAAGACTTGACGCAGTTGCACTCTGTCAGCCATCACAGCGGGTAAAGGGTCGTGTGTTATCTCCGCCTCCGCATTATCAATCTCCCCACCTAATGCCTCTAGGGTATGTTCAAGCACTGCCTCGACGTCTGTCAGTGCAAGCTCATTGCCCTGTGTCTCCACTCGTGATAGTTCCAACAGTGCATTGATCATCTCTTGCATCCGCTTGGCGCCGTCCACGGCATGGGTGATGTATCCTTCAGCCTTGGCTTCCAGTTGGTCGCCATAGAGATCATTAAGAAGCTTGAGATAGCCCTTCACCACCCGCAGTGGCGATTGTAGATCATGGGAGACAACGTAGCCAAACTGCTCCAGTTCCCGATTGCTGCGCTCCAGCTCGGCGGCGTAATTCTGAATCTGAGCCTCAGCCTGCCGACGTTTAGTTATATCCCTGATTAGCCCAATAACCCCCTGAATCTCCCCCTCATCATCTTGCAGATTAAAGACATTGGTCTCTCCAGGAAAGACTTCCCCCGATTTCTTCCTGTAATTGACAGTGAAGAAGAAATTTGAATCTCCCCAGTGTTCCTTGATCGCTTCCCCCAGTCGATTGAATTCTTCCTCGTTCTCGTAGATGACGAGTGTCTTCCGGCCCTTGATTTCATCCAATGTGTAGCCGAAGAGTTCGGTAAAGGCCGGGTTGCAGTTGATAATTTCCCTGTCGGTACTCGCCACCAGAATAGCATCCCTGATACTCCTGTATAGGGAGCGATAACGTTCCTCGCTTTCCCGCAGCGCTTCCTCCGCCTCTCTCTCATGGATAAGACGCAACAACCCATCTGCCAGCAACTGTATCTGGTGCAAGTCAACCTCATCATAGTGCTCTTTCTTGTTTGCCACTGCCGCGATAGCCACAATGGAACCATCATCCGAAATCGGAACGCTGAGCAAGCGGGTCAGGGATACATGCCCATCTGGGCAGCCTTTCTTCTCCGGATGTGGGTCGGTGTATTCATTGAAAATAAGAGGGCGACGTTGGCGAATGGCCTCGGCCCAAATTCCAGCATCATCTATCGGGAAGTAGAGGGGCTTATCATTGATCTGGCATTCGGCCATGACCGCTTCTGACCAAGCGTGGATGATCATCTGTTCCTCATCCTCACTGATAAACCCCAGGAAGCCCATCTCGCTCTCAGTGAGATGAATGGCTTTGTCCAGTACGAAGTCGGCCACTTTTTTGATAGACGCATCCTTCATCCGGCCCAGGTCCAACAGAGCCTCAAGCCGATACCGGTTTAGACGTCTCATTTCCTCCGCTTGCTTGCGCTCGGTGATATCTTTTTTGTAACCCAAGAAGCGGTCTTCGGAAAGACGCACCGTGGTCACCAACCACCAGCGTATGTGGCCATCCCTGGTAACAAACGGCTTTTCGCTCACGGCAACACCTTCTTCAACGGCGGTTTGAAAGTGCTCCTCCACCAGGCGGCGCTGATCGGGGGGAGCAAGCTGCACGATTCGCAAGTTCAGTAATTCTTCGCGCTCATAACCCGTCATGCGGCATGCTGTTTCATTCACCTCCACATAGCGGCCCTTATCGTCCGTGACGAATACACCGTAAGGTGCATGTTCGATGTAGCTCTTGAATTTTCGCTCGCTTTCCCTGCGTGCTTTCAGCGAGCGATTCTTCTCGGTTAGTGCCCGCGCTAACTTCAAATTGCTGTGACTCAGTTGGGAGATCATCTCAGCAAAACGAGCGTAGAACCGGAAGACAGTCTCAACTATCTCCTGTGGCCACCGGGGCACCCGATCGAGTGCTGCCAGGTAGGCCTCCTCGTCAAAGCCATATTTCTGGGCTTGCCGCCTAAACATTTCGCGGTCGATCTTTTCATCGGTGAAGAAGAATTGTCCCAAGAACAAGTTTCCTACGTGTCGCCCTCCAACTACAATGGGCGTGGCCATATCCCACATGTTATTCTTACATTTATAAAGCCTATATGTGCCGGGCTCGACGCCTGAAGATAGTATCGTGTCGCTCTCGATGCAGTGCTGGCGGGTCTGGGGATGAACGCGATGAAACTTGGTACAGATGTCCTGCCAACCGGTGGCTATGAGTACCTTGCCCTCCATATTCACGATGGCGATGCCGATGTTGGTTAGCTCGTAAAAATTGTCCATCAAGGCCTGGACAGCCTCGACGTCGATGATATCGGACAGTTCAAGTTCACCTAAATCACTATCAAGCGGGAGTGTCCTCTCGATTTTGCGCTTGCTGTGAGGTTCACTTTCACGCAGTGTCTCTTCCATCTGCTTTCGTTCAGTGGCATCCTGAAGTGTGCCAAGTGCATTGACCTCGCCGGTCTTAGGATTTTCCTCAGCTTCCATCGCTGTCCCTAAGTGTTCAATGCGTTGGTGAAGCATTTTCAGTTCTTCGATCAACTGCTCCCGCGTCTTATCCTGATAGCTCATGCATTCCTTTTTAGGCCGGTAAAGTGAAATAGAAGGTCGCGCCCACGCCCGGTTCCGAATCGATCCAGATGCGTCCCTTGTGTCGCTCCACGATGCGCTTGCAAAGCGCCAGACCGATGCCCAAGCCTGGATATTCCTCCTCTGTGTGCAGCCGCTGGAAGACTTGGAAGATACGCTCAGCTTGTTCTGGATCGGCGCCGATACCGTTATCCGTGATAGCTAACATCCACTCATCGCCCGCGCGTTCCGCGGAGACGTGCACGCGCGGCGGCACGTCCTCCTTGCAGAACTTGATCCCGTTGGCGATCAAGTTCTGGAAGACCTGGGTCAACTGGGCTTTATCTGCCATCACCGTGGGCAGCGGATCGTGGGTCACCTTTGCCCCAGCATCATCAATCGTCAGCGCTAGATCATTAAGTACATCCTCCAGCAGGGCTTCACAGTCAATCGGGGCAAACTCTTCTCCCCGAGTCCCCACGCGCGAGAGGTTCAACAGTGCCTTGATCATCTCCGACATACGCTCGGAACCGTCCACAGCATAATCGACGTATTCTTTGGCCTTGCCCTCCAAAAGGTGGCCGTAGCGGTCCTCCAGGAGCTGTAGATACCCCTTTACCACTCGTAGGGGCGCTTGCAGATCGTGTGAGATGACATAGCCGAATTTCTCCAGATCCCGATTGCTGCGCTCCAGTTCAGCGGCGTATGCTTGTATCTCCTCCTCAGCCCTTCTGCGTTCGATGTAGCGCCCGATCATCTCGGTAGCAGTACGGAGCAAATGTATGTCAGAGGATTGCCAATCACGCTCCGCCTTGCAATCATCGAAGCCTATGTAGCCGTACCATTCCCCGGCGACCTGGATGGGAAGAATGAGGAGTGAAAGTATCCCCTGTGGCTCTAAAGTGCTTCGCTCCTGGGGTGTGAATGAGGACGCTTGTATATCGAAGTGCACGCCGCGCGATAGACGCGCCGCCAGGTCCGGTGAAGCTTCCTCATAAGGCAAGTGCTGTAACTGTGGATTGTCGATCTGAGGAGGAATGCCGGATGCACAAACCTCCGCGATCTGACGCATGCACAACTCCCCATCATCGATGAAATTCTCGAAGATGTAGACGCGGCTGACATCGGTAGCCTCTAGCAAGTGTTGCAAGGCCGCCGTAAGTGATTCCGGCGTGTTGGTTTGCAGCGCCTGCGAGCAAGCGGTCAGTCCCTCCTCGTAGTGCAGCCGCGTGCGCAGGGCTTCCTCCGCCCATTTACGCTCGGTAACATCGTGGGCCATAATCTGCACCGCAGTGCTGCCTTGGTGCATCAGAGGGATCCCCACAACTTCTACCTCACGTTTTGTTCCGTCAGGGCGGATGATTGTCTGATCGTAGACAGGCGATCTCCGCCCCTTCCTCACCAATTGTCGTATTCTTTCCTCGGAGGAGCCCCTTCGGATTGGAACGACAAAATCAGTCACCATCTTTCCGATAGCCTGTTCTGGGCTGGAAAAGCCGAGAAGTTCCGCACCGGCCTTGTTGATGTAGAGCATCTCCCCATCACGATGGATGGCGATCAAGTCGGGTGAAAGCTCCACTAGCCGCTGATAATGCTCCTCGCTCTCTCGCAGTGCCGCTTCCGCTCGCTCCTGCGCAGCGACGAGGGCATGAATTGCCTCGGAAAGTGTGACGCTGCTGACAGCCGACACAGCGATTGTGGTTATTGAAGCCCCAAAATCGCTCGAAACCTGTGATGTGACCCATAGTGCGGCCATGAACAGCGCTCCCAGCATAGATAGATAAAGCCGCCGCTTGAAAAAGAAGGCCGAGAGCACACTGGGCATTACAAACAGATACAGCCAACTATCTCTCAGACCGAGTTGCATCACCAAAAAGCTGAAGAGCACCAATGTTATGACATAAGCGCTGACAACCAGGACACAGTAAGGGAGGGAGGCTGATGCTAGCGAGGCCTGGAGCCTGGCGATCAGGCCGTCTTGTCTAAAGCTTTCAGAGTTTTTACCTATCATCATTGAGCTCCTTCTTCCGATACCTTCACCTGAGTGCACAGCGTGAAATAAAAGGTACTGCCATTCCCCACCTCGCTCTCCACGCCCACCTTGCCGCCCAGCTTCTCCACTATGCGCCGCACTATGGAGAGGCCCAGCCCATGCCCCTTGATGCCAGCGTGATTGAGCCGCGTGAAGGGTACGAATAGGCGTTCTTGCTCTTCTGGCTTCAAGCCAAGGCCATTGTCGCGCACCCAGAAACGGACGTGCGAGCTCGCAGATTCGCCAGCGGTCGATGCCGCAAGTTCATCGAAACCTAATTCGATGCGGGGAGGGATTCCCTTTTCCAGGCGGCCGCCGTACTTGATACTATTGCTGATGTAATTGACCCACACTTCCTCGATCCAGGAGGGAGATCCCACCGCCGTTGGCCAGGCAGATGACTCAGGCTTGATGATCTTCGCTTGACTCTCTTCAATCTCCCAGTACAGGCGGTCGAGTGCTTCTTCCACGATATCGCCCATATCCAACGGTTCAAGCTCTACATCCATCCGGCGTGCGCTAGCCAGCAGAAGAAGATCATCAACTATGTCGCTGGCCAATCGACCGTTCCGCGCGATGATGTCCAAGTAGTGTTCTAACTCATCGTTCGGTAGCGTAGCGGACTTCGTTTTTACAATATCGGAATAACCGACGATGTAGGCCAAGGGATTTTTGAGATCATGAGCCACGGTCTGGGCGAAGGCGTCCAGTTCTTCGTTGCGATCTT
Organism: uncultured Anaerolineales bacterium; assembly: GCA_964509655.1. Lineage (GTDB taxonomy): Bacteria > Chloroflexota > Anaerolineae > B4-G1 > B4-G1 > CAZANJ01. The sequence continues at coordinate 1,714 of CAZDYW010000131.1, read as the reverse complement.
CCAACTCGGCGGCATACTGGAGTAGTTCATCCTCCACCTGCTTGCGCTCGCTGATGTCGCGAGTAACCGCTGCAAAACCGGTCGGTTGTCCCTCTTCATCTCTCAACAATGTAGCGTTTATCTCTATCGGGATGCACTCGCCATCCTTGGTGATGGTGGTGAATGCTTGCTCTCTAATGCTTCCTTTTTCCAAGGTCTCATGCATTGCGGTCAGTGCCCTGTCCCTCTCTTCGGGGGCAAACCACTCGAAGACATTTCCGCCGATCATCTCATCCGCGCTGTCTAAGCGGTGTAGACGACAGACTGCCGGGTTGGCATAGATGATTTTCCCCTCCATATCGCAGATGACAATACTATCTATAGAGGTCTGCACAGCCGCGACCAAGCGGCTCAGTTCCTCTTGAGCTTGCCTGCGCGCGGTGATGTTGGTGTAGGTAGCTACCACGCCGACGAGCTCGCCCTCAATCTGAATGGGGGCGCCGGTGAGGATGACGTGAACCGGTTCGCCATCTTTCCGGTAACGGATCGTCTCTGTGGGTGGAATAGGACTCCCGGAGAGGGTTCTCTTTGTGTAGTTAACCGCCTCCTCCATCATCTGATCATCGGGCTTGGCGATCAACTTGTCGATATCGCGCCCAATCGCCTCTTCGGCCGAATATCCAAACAAATTCTCAGCGCCCGGATTCCACTCCAGGATTCTTCGCTCCTCATCCAGAGTAACAATGGCATCGATGGTAGACTGCAAGAGTTCTTCCAGATAGGAGCGTCGCTCTGCTGCCTCTCGCTCCAATCGCTTCCGTTCGGTGATATCACGTATGATGGTCAACATTGCCCGTTGGCCCTCGTAGACGAGCGGAGCGGACTTCAAAGCCGCATCGACTGTAGTACCATCGGTCATGATGAATCTCTCATGGGACAGTGGCAGCGGATCGCGGCTATGGAGAGCTTGTCGAATGCGCCGCAAGATTACCTCTCTATGTTCGATGGGCAAGAACTCCCCAATAGAAGCACCGATGAGCTCGTCCGGGCTTTCCATCCCTATAATGTTCGCAACTGCTGGATTGGCCCAGATGATCTCATTCTCATTGTGGACGATGATGCCGTCTGGTGAGACATCCACTAGGCGGCGATAGCGCTCCTTACTCTTCTTCAGCGCTTGGTTGGTTTGCCAGTGCTGGCTCGCAGTGTAGCCCCAGATGAGCAATATGACCAGCGCGACGCTGGTACCTGCTACCATGGCTAAAGTCAACAATCTCGTCTGCTCCTGGGCCCCCGCAGCCTCCAGAATTTCGGGCAAGGGTGTAGAAAGCCCGATGATCCATCCCAAGGCGATAAGGAGCAAGGCCGTAATCGCCAGAATGATGTAGCGGACAAGGGGAAAATCGGGCATAGTTACTTCGGGAAGGGACAAGGGCCTCTCGGATCGCGGAAGATTGTCTTTCATTATTTTATTTCGACTGTCCTAACCCGGACAGAGCCGGACCCAAGGATTGCACTGATTTTCACAGGTTTTTCTCTATCGCCGCATCCGTGCAATCCGTGAAATCTGTGGGTTCAATTCTTGCTTTTTGTACAATTTGATCGGTAACGGGTAGGGTGCTAATCCTCCACCGGTAAGAGACTGATCTCTGTTCTGTAAGCTTCATAGCAATTGTAGTATACCACATTTCAGAGTGTCTGCTTATTACATCTGCTTGATCTATTCAGGCATCGG